>JBMNUW010000033.1:0-24623 GCA_050946475.1 Prevotella sp. | reverse complement strand
GAATACTTACTCGGTTGTGTCGTAGCACCAAGTTAAGTGAAAATCCTGACATATGCAAGTCTTTCCAAACAAATGTTTGTCAAGGACTTGCATTTATAACAAATAATTAAGCTGCGAATTTAAGGGTAAAACTATATATGAATTGTCATACAGTTTAAGGAAAACGACCAAATATCTTTTAGACCGAGCAAGCCGCCACGTTCCCGTGACGGTTTTTTTGTTTTTCTTAGAACCGAATCTGACTATCTTTGTTTCCTTATGCTTCTTCTAACTTAGGATATCTGTCAAGCAAAGCCTCCATCAGTCGGTCACAGTTAGTTCCCAAATCTGAATTGTAATCCACCACGACAGACACATCCCCTTCCGGCATAGTTACGGATAGCGTGCCCAAAGCTGAATGATAGTCCACAGGGAAGTGCAATTCTCCGAAGACGAACGCCATCTGTCCGCCTTCCTTCTTATAGTCTGCTATTTCTTTCAGAAACGAAGTCTTACTCATTGTTTTCCGTCTATTAATTTTTCTTTATATTAACCGCATTAAAAAATGCGATGCAAAAGTAATCAAAAAACAAGAATTAGAACAAAAATTCCAGATAAATGAATAAAAGAATTGTGAGTTTGGTTAGCTTGAAAAAATCATATCTAACAAATGACAATTAGTCTGGAACTTAGGAGCTGACATCTTGGAACCGTTAAGCTTGTAATTTGCTTTTGCGTGCGAAGACCTAACCATTTTACTCTCAACATGTTGTTCAAGCAACATTGTCAATGACTAACGGGGAATAAAGCTTGTTGCTTTTTTTATCGTCTCATTCACAGACATATCACTAGAATTCAAAAAAACTATCAATAGGATTTGTTTATAAAAAGAAATGAAATGAGTAATGGATATAGGTTAAATACTATGAAAAAAAATAAATGTCTTAGGGAATAAATATAAACATTAATCTCGGGTAATGAAAAAACTCTGCCATAACCTCGGGTTTTTAGGAATTTATTTATAACTTTGCAAATGCTTATGTAATCCGTCCGTAATGTGGACATAAAAAGGGCAAGCATCCTAATCAAAAAGGTGACTTGTAAATGACTCTAACAAAAGTTTTATAAAATGGCACGCCGAAAACATTTTTATTTTGAAACCGACCTCGAGCATTTATCAAAAAACACTCGAGATATAAAGTCATTCAGCCCAATCGTCATCGACTGCGAGCAAGAGCAACATGTACCAAAAAATACGACATATCCCATTTCTCACTTTTTATTATCCGATTTCGGAACTTCGGTAAAATATTCTTTTTTAAAGCACAATCTTGGAAAAGGATATGGTAATTTTGCACTATTATTTGGAAAGCAAAAGGTATGGAAAGCGTAACAATTAGGGCAGTAAGAACTAAAGAAGAATTCAATGACTTCTTACGTTTCGGAAACCGTCTCTATGCAGAGAGTCCTTACTATGTGCCAGACTTGGAAATGGACATCCGCGCTACTTTCAATCCCAAGAAAAATTCGGCCTTGGAATATTCAGTTATTCAGCCTTTCATCGCAATCAAAGATGGAGAGGTTGTAGGACGCATTGCCCCTTTTATTAACAAACGGAGCAATGAACGCTGGAATTCTTCCGATGCGCGGTTCATGTATCTTGACTTCATTGATGATCCGAAAGTGTCCTCTCTCCTACTGAAAACCGCCGAGGATTGGAGCCTGAAGCGGGGTATGAAATGGCTAAAGGGTCCACTCGGGTTCACTGACTTCGACAAGGAGGGAATGTTGGTGTCTGACTTCAACCTTATGGGCACCGTGAACACACTCTACAACTTCCCGTACTACTCCTCTCACATGGAAGCCGCCGGATATAAAAAAGCTACCGACTGGGTACAGATTCAACTCCGTGTGCCGGAAACATTGCCAGAACGCTATCTAAAGACGGCTCGGCTTAGTAAGCAGTATCTTCATCTGAAAGTGCGGACGCTTACTCGCAGTGAAGTGAAAAACGGTTACGGCAAGCGCATCTTCGACCTCATTAACGAGGCCTATGCTCCGCTTTATGGATTTACAAAGATAGAAGATGAGCAGATAGAGAAATTCATTAAAGTCTATATCCAGTTCATCGACCTGCGACTCGTTCCGGTAGTGGAAAACGAAAAGGGAGAGATTGTCGGCGTGGCAGTATGCATGCCCAGCCTGTCGAAGGTATTCCGCCGTATGAAAGGTAAGTTGTTCCCCTTTGGATGGTATCATCTTTTGCGGGGAATGACTCCAAAACGAAGCAAACGGGTAGAACTGCTGCTCATCGGCGTTCATCCAAGTCTCCAGGGAATGGGCGTCAACACTCTGTTCTTCGAATATC
This sequence comes from Prevotella sp., assembly GCA_050946475.1. Lineage (GTDB taxonomy): Bacteria > Bacteroidota > Bacteroidia > Bacteroidales > Bacteroidaceae > Prevotella. The sequence continues at coordinate 22,276 of JBMNUW010000033.1, read as the reverse complement.
TAATTCCCATCTTCCATAAGTTTGGATATGAAGAGGCTGAAACAGGACCGCAATTGGAGACCAACAAGAACGAGCTTTCCCAGTGGCGCCTTCTAGATCCGAAAGTGGTGAAACGCCGCAGATGCTACCAAAAAGAGCTGGGAGTCAAGAACGATGCGCCGGGGTATGCTGACGCAGAAAACCATATTGAATTTAAACAGCAAATGTAAGCAAATCTACATATTTAAATATAAGACATGAAAAGAAGAATTGTTATAACAGGCATGGGTATTTGGTCATGCATCGGAACGTCACTTGATGAAGTCCGCGACTCACTCTACAACGGTAAATGCGGCATCATCTGCTCACCCGAGCGCAAGGAAGCCGGATTCATGTCTGCATTGTGTGGCAACGTGCCCACTCCAGATCTGAAATCACTGCTGACGCGCAACCAACGACAGTTCATGCCGGAGGAAGCCAGATATGCTTATGCGGCTACACGGCAGGCTTTAGAGAACGCCAAACTGGACCAGGACTATATCGACAAGCACGAAGTCGGCATCATCTATGGCAACGACTCTGTAGCTGAAGCCACGGTGAAGGGCGTGGACAAGTTCCGGCAATTCAAGAATACGATGGCCTGCGGCAGTGGTGCCATCTTCCAGTCGATGAACTCCACCATCACCATGAATCTCGCCTGTCTCTTCCATTTGAAGGGAATTAATCTCACAGCTTCTGCTGCTTGTGCTTCCGGATCACAATCCATCGGACTCGGTGCCCTGCTGATTGCCGACGGACTGCAGGACTGTGTAATATGCGGCGGTGCTCAGGAAAACAACATGTATAGCGTGGCATCGTTCGACGGCATCAACGCGTTTTCTAAGCGCAACGATGATCCACTTCATGCTTCACGACCTTTCGACCGCGACCGCGACGGTCTCGTGCCAAGTGGCGGAGCTGCCACAGTAATTTTGGAGAGCTATGAGAGTGCCGTGCGCCGTGGAGCACCCATCATTGCCGAAGTAGTGAGCTGGGGATTCTCGGGCAACGGAGACCATATCTCCACTCCAAATGTAGAAGGGCCTGCACGTTCACTGGAACTCTGTATTCAACACAGCGGACTTAAACCCACTGATATCGGCTATGTCAATGCTCATGCTACCTCCACCCGCGCAGGAGACGGTCGCGAAGCAGAAGCTATAGCACGGATATTCGGTGACTACAAAGTACCGGTGACATCCACGAAAGGACAAACCGGACACGAAATGTGGATGGCAGGAGCCAGTGAGATTATCTATTCCATCCTGATGATGAAGAACAACTTCATCGCCGGCAACCTCAATTTTGAAAATGCAGATGAGCATACCAATTGCGTCAATGTAATACCTGAGACCATAGAGGCTCATTTCGACACCTTCTTGAGTAATTCTTTCGGTTTCGGCGGAACCAATTCAAGCATCATCGTCAGGAATCTATAAGACAGATAAAAGAAATGCAATCCGCTTTTGTGCTTTCGCATATTCCACACCACTTTTTTCCAATGACAAAATAAAAATCAGATAAAGAAATAAGCTATGACAAGAGAAGAAATCATCAGTAAAATCAATTCAGCTATGGCTGAGGAGTTCGAAGTAGATGAAAGCGTCATGACTCCAGAGGCCAATGTGAAGGAGACACTTCAGTTGGACAGTCTCAACCTCGTAGACATCGTGGCAATGGTCCAGGAAAGTTTCGGTGTAGACATTCCGCTGACTGACCTTCGCAAGATAGCAACTTTCAATGACCTCTACAACTACATAGAGCAACATCAAAAGTGATGAACGACGACATCCGCAGGTTTTTGCCTCAACGCGAGCCGATGCTTATGCTGGACGACTTGAAGCAGACAGGGGCAAACTCTGCTGCGACCACTTTCCTCGTGCGTGCCGACAATATCTTCATTGATGAAGAAGGGCGGCTCGCCGAGGTTGCGGTCATAGAGCATCAGGCTCAAAGCGCATCTGCATTTGCCGGGAAACAGGCTGTCGACGCAGGAGCCTCAAATCCACCTGTCGGACTCATAGCAGAAGTGCGTCATTTCCACTGTATCCGAAGACCCTCTGTGGGAGAAATGCTGCAAACCACAGTGGAATGGGGCGCCGAATTGGCCGGCATGAGTCGCGTGAAGGTGGCTACATCGATAAACGGTGAAGAGATTGCAACAAGTGACCTGAAGGTCTACATCCACAAAAAGGACGGAAAACAAGATGAGACTTGAAAACGAATACTATAGCATAATTGCCAAGGAAGATGACCATATCTATCAGGTAGCTTTTAACCCTGAAAGCAAAATATTCCGTGGTCACTTCCCCGACAAACCTGTCTGCCCGGGAATCTGCAGCATAGAAATAATTCTTGAATGCTGCGAAAAAACTTTCAATAAAGAACTCCGGCTGACTGACATCAGGAAATGCCGTTTCACTCATGTGGCCACACCAGACGCAACGCCGCAGGTCTCCGTCGACATCAACACATCAACCAACCCGGAAGGATGTGAAATTCGAGCGAAAATGTACCACGACGACACCGTTTATGTGGATTTCACAGGAACGGCAATGTGGAAATGATACCACTGCAGTACCGTCATACGGAAGCTGTTACCATGCCATGTCTGGCATAAAATTCAACAAAAGAAGAAACTGACCGCAAATCAATAGGACAATCGCGGTAAGGATAACATAATCTCGCATTATGGAGACAACATAAACACAAGATTACCAAACGAGTGAGAAACGATGACAGGACTTTGCATTCGCTTATATCATTATTTCCAAAAACATCGCGCCATCCACCTTGCCCTGATGGTGGGACTGTTTGTGTTTTTCGGTTTCTTCGCCGCCCGGATGCAGTTGCAGGAAGACCTCAGCGCACTGATTCCGGAGTCGAAGGACGCCGACGGCTCCACCAAAGTTGAATTTGCCAACCTGCGCATCAAGGACAAGACCATGCTGCTCTTCCAAGGCAGCGGAAAGACATCGGCCCAGCAGCTGACAGATGCCTGCGACGACTTTGTGACCCGTCTCGTGAAGGCCGACCGCACTCACTGGCTGCACGATGCTTTCTACCAGTTGGACGAAGAGACGCTGGAAGGCGCCATCGACTATCTATCCTATCATCTGCCCAACCTCATCGACACGGCAATGTATGCGTCGATGGACACGCTGTTCACCCTGCGGCACATGCAGAGACAGATGCGGCAGAACAGCAAAGACCTCGACAGCGACTTCGGCCAAGCCTATCCCGACCTGATACAGATGGACCCTATGGGCCTGCGAAATGTCTTTGCAAGCCAATACAAGAAAATGTTTTCCGGAACAGGCCGTGGCGGATACAAGATCATCGACCGGCACCTCTTCGCCGGCGACTCCACGGTCTGCGTAGCCATTCTCACGCCCCGTTTCTCGGCCATGGACACCGGCGGCAGCAAGGCTTTCTTTGACACGTTGGGAAAGTTGAAGACTCAGTTTGAGCAACAGCATCCGAATATCAAAGTGAGTTACAACGGAGCTCCGGTGAGTGGATATTACAATGCGAAATCAGTGAAACACGATTTGATGACCACTCTCCCTGCCGGTCTCCTGATAGGTCTGCTCATTGTCGCCTTCACCTTACGTAGGGGCAGCAGTATTTTACTCTTGATTGTTCCCGAGATATTCGGCTGTCTCTTCGCACTTTCCATGCTCTACTTTATCAAGGGTTCTGTATCTCTTTTAGCACTGGGCATGACTGCCGTGGTCGCTGGTGTAGCTGTGAGCTATGCCCTTCATCTGGTGGCCCACTGTAAATACGTGGACAGCATGGAGCAACTGCTGCACGACGAAGTGAAACCTGTCTCAATGGGATGCATCACCACCATCGGTGCTTTTGCCGGACTGCTAGTGGTGAGAACTGAAGTACTGCGTGACTTTGGTCTGATGGCCATACTATTCATCCTGGGCACGGTGGCTTTTGCCTTGACAATGCTTCCACCGCTTATGAAGACCGCCACACATGCGGACAGCAACAGGGCTAACGATGCCGTGCTGACACGTCCGGTAAGCCGTCCTAAACCGTGGATGGTGGCTACATCTGCCATTATCGTCGTTCTTGCCGCTATGATATGGCTGGTCAAGGGAACTACTTTCGACGCCGACCTTCATCATCTAGGTTACCAGAATCCGGAGGAAGTAGCATCTTCGAAGTTGCTTAGTGACAGGACATCTAACGGTGACAAACAGAAATATTTTGCTGCGTCTGGAAAAACCATGGAAGAAGCCTTAAACAACTTCACGGTACTTCACACCACTTTGGACTCACTGAAACAGCTCGGCTGGGTAAACAGTTACACACCAACCGACCAAATTCTTGTACCATTGAAGGTGCAAGAACAGCGCATTGATGCTTGGAAACGCTATTGGACACCAGCCCGCAAGTCCGCAGCGCAAAGCCTTATAACAGCTTCAGCTCCATCTGCAGGTCTTCAACCGGAAGCATTCGATACTTTCTTCGAGACCGTTGACGAAGATTACACACCCGATGCTCTCTATAAAGCCGACGTAATTCCCTATGGCTATCTATCCACTCTAATGGAAAATACAGGCAACGGACAATGGCTCTGTTTTACATCGGTTCACTGCGACTCAGCCCAATACAAGAATATCTGCGACAGAGTGACGAAAAACAAGAATCTCATGGTTCTTGACACCTATTATTATGCCGAGGATACGCTGAAAAATATCAACCACGACTTCAATCTTCTTCAGTGGTTCTCCATGCTTTTCGTATTACTCGTACTGTTGCTCAGCTACCGATTCAGAGTGCTGAAATCATTGATAGCCTTTACGCCTATCCTTCTTAGCTGGGTAGTTGTAATGGGTGTCATGGTGTTGACCGGTGAGAGCTTTAACCTTATCAACATCATCATTTCCACCTTCATCTTCGGTATGGGAGTAGATTACAGTATCTTCGTCATGAGCGGTCTCGAATCAAAGGACGGTCAGCTTCTACTTCGTCATCACAAGACCGTGATACTACTCAGCGCAGCCATTCTCATGGCCTCCGTCAGCGGAATGCTCTTCGCCACACATCCCGCCATTCGCAGCGTGGCACTTCCCACACTGGTGGGATTAGCTGCTGCAGTAGTGTTGTCATTCACGCTTGAGCCTGCAATGTATCTCAAATTAATCAAGAATAACGACACCTCCGATCTGTCGAAGGAAGGAGGGCACTCATGAAATACGACGTCATCATCATCGGAAGTGGACTAGGAGGTCTGGTCTGCGGTTACGTCTTGACTCGCATGGGACGCAGAGTAGTCATCTTGGAGCAGGACGCACAGGTGGGTGGCTGTCTTCAATGCTATCGCCGCAACGGCACAGTCTATGACACAGGATTTCATTATGTAGGAGGACTCGACGGAGACGGTGCCCTTGGACGGGTATTCCGTCGGCTCAATCTACTGAATCTGCCTTGGAAACAACTAGACCGTAACGGCTTCGACCGCGTAATCCTGGGCAGACAGTCTTATGCCCTGCACAATGGATACAACTCATTTGCCGAGAGCCTTGCCTCATTGTTCCCAAGCGATAGCGATGCCCTCAAGCAATATATGCATTTGCTGAGCGAAACCGATGAGCATCAATTGGACTTTCTCAATCCTGGTGCAGATCCATGCAGGACTCCAGTAGACCTGATGGACATCGGAGCCTACGATTATCTGACGGACACCTTCCACAGCAAGACGCTCATCAATCTGCTCTCTGCTGCATCCACCCGCTTGGAGTTGCGCCGGGAAACACTGCCTCTTTTTACTTTTGTACATGTAATGAGCAGCTATGTCAGAAGCAGTTGGAGACTTGTCGGCGGAGGAAGCCTGATAGCCAAGTCTCTCTGCAACGATATCCTTCAAGGCGGCGGAACTATCGTTACAAACAGTCGGGTGAACCACATCTCTGCTGACGGAAAAGACGCAGTCGTCACAACCGAAGACGGACGACAATGGGAAGGCTGGACCGTTATCAGTGACTTGCATCCGGCTCGGACGCTGGAGCTTTTGGAAAGCAAAGCCATAAAGAAAATTTACCGTCGGCGCATAGAACGACTCGAAAACACTTGCGGCATGGTGACGGTATCGCTCCAGCTAAAGCCCAGGACGACACCTTATTTCAACTGCAACTATTTCGTCTACCGTTCCGACGATGTCTGGAATCTTTCCGGAGCATCCATACCACAGGGAGTAATGGTTAGTGCGCAAGTTCCCGAAAAAGGACGTTTCACCAAACAGGTAGACCTCATCACACCTGTAGACTGGAATGCCGTGGAAAGATGGGAAGGAACGGGCGTAGGAAACCGAGGAGAAGAATACGAGGGACAGAAGCGCCTGTGGGCAAGACAGTGCATGGAACTGGCAGAGCGGGTATTGCCCGACTTGAGACACCATGTGGAAAAATGCTGGGTCAGCACTCCTTTAACATGGCTCGACTATACTTCGTCACCACAAGGCTCCGCTTTCGGAGTAAGAAAGGACTGGCACCAACCGTTCCTTACCATGCTCTCCACTCGTACTCCCGTCAACAACGTAAGGCTTACAGGACAAAGCCTGAAAGTGCATGGCATCGAGGGTGTAACAATGACAGCCCTGGAAACTTGCGCCGGAATTGTCGGCAAGGACGACCTGTGGCAATGGCTCAATAGGTAAACAATAATAAACATAAAATTTAAATAGCACCCCAGAATACTGTCAATCACCCGGTAACGAAGTAATCATTCATCTGCATCGCTTCACCGTGCGTATCATAACAACCAAACAAAGAACAAAAAAGAAAGAACAAAATATGAAAAGAACTTTATTGCTTTTATTCACGTGTCTGCTTGCCGGTCTTGCTGCCGCACAGACATCAAGTTTGAAAAGAGCCGTGGCTCGCTATGCCAAGGTTCATCGAGTTGAAGCCACCACCGTGCGAACGGTATATTCTGCTGCCAAGGGGAAAAGTACAACAGCCCGAGGTGCCTTCTTCATGACCTCACCCGACAAGGTGAATATCACCGTTAACGGAGGCAAGGACCAATTAACAATGAACGGAGACATCTTCACGGTAACTATGCGGGGCAAAAAGCACACGACCTCTGCCAAGAAAAACGTGCAGATGGCGGCACTTCAGCAGGTACTTTGCTACATCATGACTGGCGGTAAGAAGGGCAATATCAATCGGAGCGACATCAGCATAAGTCAAAGCGGCCATTTCGTAACGGTCACCATCAAGTCGGCCACGTCAAAGAAAAAACGGCGTCAACTGTTCTCCTCCGTCATACTTTCAATCGACAGCCGGAATTCGGAAATCAAGTCAATGCGCATGAATCAACGTGGCAATAATTACACCAACTACGAATTCAGCAATTACAAATTCGAATAATAATTGAGGCATATATTCTGCAGAAACCACTGAAGACGGCATTCTTTCCCTTCTGCATCTGTCCTCCCGTACCCCATTTCATTGATGCGACGTATCTTCAATAACATACTCTTTGTCGTTGGCTGTGTGGCTGTCGTAGTGATGGTTCTCGCCTTCGACGTGAATATCAGTCAACTGTGGAGCTATTTGACGCAAGCTTCCTGGTGGTTGCTGGCCATCTTTGTGCTGTGGATTGTTGTCTACTGCATGAATACTTTGGCATGGAGTACGATTATCAGCGGCAGCGGGCCTCGAAATATCAGTCTTTGGCACCTGCTCCAGCTCACTGTCTCTGGCTATGCGCTGAACTCTGCCACCTCCATAGGACTAGTGAGCGGTGAACCTTATCGTGTAGTAGAGCTTTCCAGATATATCGGTACTCAACGTGCCACATCGTCGGTGGTACTCTTCGTAATGACTCACACCTATTCTCACTTCTGGTTCTGGCTTACTGCCGTTGTAGCATATCTGTTGTCATGGAGTGTCGGCTGGGTCGAGATGACCACGCCCATAGCATGGGGCTTGGGTTTTGCCACATTGTTAAGTTGTGGAGGTATCTGGCTTTTCCTAGCCGGCTACAAACACGGAATGGTAGTATGGTTACTGCGTGGCGTAGGACACATTCCCGGACTGAAACGGTGGAGCCGGAAAATGCTTGCAGAACATGGGGAGGGACTGCAACATATTGACGAACTTATCGCCCAGCTACGCGGTCAGCGAAGAAGCTCTTTTTTAAAGAGTTTAGGACTAGAATATTCTGCGCGACTACTGCAATGCCTGGAAGTATTTGCCATTCTCGTCATCTTCCACGCCGATGCCGGCTTTTCGCCTATAACATTGCTCCACGCTTTCTTTATCTTGGCTTTTACATCCCTGTTTGCCAACATGCTGGGCTTCATACCCATGCAAATTGGAGGAAGAGAAGGAGGCTTCGCAATGTCTGTTGCCGGACTGGGCATGTCGGCGTCGACAGGATTGGGCATTAGCATCATCTGCAGGGTCAGGGAACTGCTTTTCGATGTTATCGGAATGATTTGGATGAAATTAAGTGATTGGATATGGAAACAACAAAAGGAGTAAAGGCAACATATAAATCGGACGATACTGAGGAGTGGCTCGACAGAGTATGGACAAGGCCCATCGGCTACTGGTGGGCGAAACTGTTCCGGAAGCTTGGTGTACACCCCAACACGGTAACCATTCTTTCGATGATTATCGGAGCTTCTTCGGCTTTCTTCTTTGCCCACGGTTCCTATTGGCTGGAGGGCTGGAACGGACTTTTGTTCAATATCATTGGAATGCTACTTCTGGCATGGGCCAACTTCTACGATAGCGCCGACGGACAGTTGGCGCGTATGACGGGTCAGAAGACCCGGCTGGGCCGCATCCTTGACGGAGCCGCCTCGGAAGTATGGTTCATTCCCATTTATCTGGCGCTGGTTTACCGGTTCTACGTCTATCACTCTCGCGACTTTGCATGGCTCGGATGGGAAGACTCGCCCGAGAGCACGCTCATCGCCACCCTGGTAGTACTGCTCCTGGTCTGCTACTCCGGCTTTGTCTGCCATAGCGGGCAGTGTGGTCTTGCCGACTACTACCGTCAGATTCACCTCTTCTTCTTGAAGGGAGAAGCTGGCAGTGAACTCGACAACTCCGCACAGCAGCAGAGTATCTACGACTCCACGCCATGGAAAGGAAACCGTCTATGGAAAGCCTTCCTGAAAACTTATATCGGCTATACGCGAAAACAGGAACACCAGACACCCAACTTCCAGCAATTCATGTCGCTCATAAAGGAACTATACGGAGGACAGGAAATACCACAAAGTCTGCGCGACGAATTCCGTCGTGAATCTCTTCCGCTGATGAAATGGACCAACATCCTCACGTTCAACACCCGGGCACTGGTGCTCTATGCAAGTTGCATTCTTGACCTGCCGCTGTTCTATTTCTTCTTCGAGATTGTCATCATGTCACTACTGTGCGGATGGATGCGGCGGCGGCACGAGGAAATGTCCCGGCAAATGTATCTGAAACTGAAAGGGGAGAAACAGTAACCCCCGATAGCGTAGGAGATCCTGACACTGTTAATCTAAATGCGCCAGGGTCCGAAAGGAGAAAATATGAATAGAACATTTATCAAATTATTGCTTTGCATATCGTTCTTGGTCACAAGTCTATCTGTCCAGGCCCAGATCAAGGGAAAGGTGGTAGATGCCGAAGACAACTACGGCATCCCCTATGCCACCGTGACCTACCAGTCGAAAGGCAGGAAAGTGGTCTGCGGCGCCGACGGCAGCTTCACCATCCAAGCCCCGGTGGGCGCAAAGCTCATCTTCTCATCGGTGGGCTATGACAAGGTGACAAAGCCAGCTACTTCAGAAGAAATGGTGGTTGCGCTGAAGGCATCCTCGCAAAGTCTCAGCGAAGTCACCGTGAAATCGAAGCGGAAGAAATACCGCCGCAAGAACAACCCTGCAGTGGAACTGATGAGAAGAGTCATCGCGGCGAAGAAGGTCACCGACCTGAAGAACCACGACTACTTCGACTATACCAAATATCAGAAGCTCACCTTCGCCACCATGACAAAGGACTCTGCCAGCAGCAACCGACCTGAGTGGTGGAAAAGCCATCTCGAGCGTTCTGACTTCGATGAGGGATGGTTGCTCCCGCTCTCTGTTAATGAGACGCTGACTCACCACGTTTACCGCAAGAATCCCAAGAAGGAGCGCGACTATATTCTCGGCCAGCGCAGTGCCGGCGTGAGTGATATCATCCAGGCCGGAGAGATTCTCAATGACATGCTCAAAGAGGTGTTTCAGGACGTGAATATCTACGATGACCATGTCCGCCTCCTGCAGTTTCCCTTCCCGAGTCCCATCGGACGCACGGCAATCTCCTTTTACCATTTCCATATTGAAGACACAGTGAAGGTGGACGGTGACAGTTGCTTCTATCTGCGGTTCTATCCCGCCAACCAACAGGACTTCGGCTTCTCCGGTGACCTATATATATTAAAAGACTCCACCCTCCATGTGAAGAGATGCGTGCTCAACATTCCCCCAAAGAGTGATGTCAACTTCGTCAAGTCGATGCGCGTGGTGCAGGAATACCGTCGCATCGGCGATGATTGGGTACTGTCAACCGACGACATGTGGGTCGACATTTCTGTCCTCAAGCTCTTCAAAGACCTCTATGTGACAAGAAAGACCCGCATGGACAACTATAGTTTCGAACCGCTGGCACGGAAATATTATCGCGGAAAGGCAGCTTCCATAGAGACACCTGACTCCAGAATACGCAGCGACGAATACTGGGCGGAACAGCGCCGCACGCCCCTGACACGGTCAGAGGCGGACATGGACCAGTTCATTCATGACTTTACAAAGGCCAAGGGCTACTTCTGGCTGCGGACCCTGTCGCAGGTTTTCCTGGAGAATTTCGTGGAGACGGGGCGCAAGAGCAAGATTGACATAGGGCCTCTCAACACCATCATCTCCCACAACTATATTGATAACATCAGACTGCGCCTCAGCGCCCGCACCACTGCTAATCTCAATCCCCATCTCTTCTGGAAGGGATTCATGGGCTATGGCACCAAGAGCAATCACTGGTATTGGGGTCACGAGTTTACTTACTCGTTCAACAAGAAGCAACACTCACCCTTTGAGTTCCCCATGCGTGAAATCACCTTCACCACGGAGAAAGACGTCATGTCGTTCGCAGACAACTTCCTGCTCAACAACAAGGACAACATGATGCAGAGTTTCCGCACACAGACGGTACACGATATGTTCTACTACACCCGCCAGAAGCTGCAATTTGTCTATGAGACCGACTGGGGCATGCAGTTCAAGGCTGTGGCAAAGGCAGAGAGCCAGCATCCCACCGGAAGTCTGCATTATCTGCCTCTCGTAGGTGAGGAGAAACACAAGGTGAGAACAACGTCCCTGTTGGCTTCGTTCGACTTCCTGCCCAACCAGACCTATGTCAACACAAAACAGCGGCGTCTGCCTGCAAACTACGACACTCCGGAGTTCAACCTCATGCACACTGTGGGCATCAAGGGCTTCCTCGGAGGACAGTATAACTTCAACACAACCCAACTCCGTCTCTACAAGCGGCAATGGATGGGTAGCTGGGGAGCCATCGAGATGAACCTCAACTTGGGAGCCGAATGGAACAAGGTGCCCTATTTCCTCCTCTGCATGGCTCCCACCAACGTGAGCTACTTCATGGAACGCGACAACGAAAACTTCAATCTGCTTCGCAATGAAGAGTTCTTCGTCGACCGCTACGCCTACTGGAATATCTCCTGGGACCTCAACGGCAAGCTCTTCAACCGAATTCCCCTCCTCAAGCATCTGAAGTGGAGAGAGTTCTTCGCCATCAAGGGTATGTGGGGACATCTGACCGACAAGAACAACCCGCTGAAGCATCCCGACGACCCCGTGCTGTTCCAGTTGCCTGAGAACTCCTACGTAATGTCAAACAAGCCCTACTGGGAATGTGTCGTCGGCATACACAACATTTTCAAGTTCTTTGCCGTTAATTATGTAAGGCGGCTCACCTACAATGACCACGCCCATATCGACAAGTGGGGCATACGCTTCGCCTTCCTCGTGTCCTTCTGAACAAGAGGCCGTCGGGGCACAGCCGAAGTTACCGAAGATGCTGAAGCAAAATATGACCCGGCTGAAAAAAGACAAACTTTCAAAACACGACTAATAAAATGGAATACGCTCTCATCACCGGCGCTTCCCGTGGTATAGGGAAGGCCATCGCCGAAAGACTGGCACGCAGAATGCCGGTCATTATCAACTACCACAGCAACAGTGAGGCTGCCCGGCAAACACTCGACACCATTGAGAAGGCCGGGGGAAAGGGCGAGCTGTTGCCCTTCGATGTCGCCGACCCCAGTGCCATTGCCGAAGCCATGAAAAAATGGCAGCAGAATCATCCCGACGACTACATCAGCGTACTGGTAAACAACGCCGGCATCCGCCACGACAACTTGATGATATTCATGGAGGATGAAGAATGGAACAGCGTCTTGCAGACATCGCTCAACGCGTTCTTCCACCTTACACGTTTCGCATTGAAGAACATGCTCCTTCACCGCAAGGGCCGCATCATCTCCACTGCCTCACTGTCGGGCGTGAAAGGTCTGCCCGGACAGACCAACTACTCAGCCGCAAAAGCAGCGCTCATCGGCGCCACAAAGGCACTGGCACAGGAAGTGGCAGCAAGAGGCGTCACCGTCAATGCCATTGCGCCGGGCTTCATCCGCACGGATATGACCGCTGATTTGGATGAGAAGAAGCTCAAGAAGCAAATTCCAGCAGGACGGTTCGGTGAGCCGGAGGAAGTGGCAGCACTTGCCGACTTCCTGGCTTCTGACGACGCTGCCTATATCAATGGGCAGGTCATCCAGATAAACGGTGCCCTCTATACTTAATCTAAGGACTTTTCAATACAAGGAAAAGAAAATATATAGCTGACCTGATAACCTATGGAGAATCATTATTGGGGCTGAGTCTCTCGAATGAGGCTCAGCCCTTTTTTGTTACTCAACTCAAAAACTGCAACAGGCACTGTGAAAAATAATGTCTTTCCTGTTGGCTGTTTACACAAATAGCCTTACCTTTGCAGACGAATTTAAAAGATAACCAATGATAATCCTCTGATAACAATACTATAACAAAATAGGAATACAGACTTAGAATTCCTGCTGAGAATCATTCCTCCGCCATTCTTCATGGAGGACTTTCCATCTATTTATTTTCCACCATAAGCCCGACTACTAAATGTACGGGCAAAAATTGTTATCTATCTCATGAGTATTATTGTTACGGGAGTGTCTTATCATTTCCAAAACGGCTCTCCCCTATTCTCCCCTGTAAGTTTCACGGTTTCCGACGGACAGAAAGTTTCCCTAATCGGCGACAACGGTTCGGGAAAATCCACCCTACTGCGCATCATTGCGGGTGAACTGACTCCTGCATCAGGCACCGTCAGTCACGATGGCAGTCTTTATTATGTGCCGCAACTCTGTTCCACACATTATCAAACCATCGCCGATGCACTTGGCGCTGGCAACAAGATAAAGGCGCTACATGCCATTCTCAATGGAGAGACCGACGAGAAATTCTATGACACGTTGCAAGACGATTGGGATATCGAGGAGAAATGCCGACAAGCCCTCGACTACTGGAAACTGAACGATAAATCCACGGAGACTCCCTTCGACGAGCTTAGTGGCGGCGAAAAGACCAAGGTACTGTTAGCCGGCATCCAACTTCATCAACCCTCCGCTGTCTTGCTTGATGAGCCGACCAACCACCTCGACCTCACGACAAGACAGCAACTCTACCAATGGGTTCAAAGTACAAGAACGACCTTACTGGTGGTGAGCCACGATGAAGAACTGCTCAATCTGATGGATGTCACGATGGAACTGTCCCCTGCTGGTCTGCGGACTTTTGGAGGAAATTACGAGGGATTCGCTAAAATGAAAGAGACGGAGACCCAGGCGTTGCAGCAGCAAATCGCTTCGGGCTGGGCTTCGCTGAAAGCTGCCAAACGGAAGGCACAAGAGGTGAATGAACGTCAGGAACGTCGCTCCGCTCAGGGCAATCGGAATCATCAGAAAGGCGGACAGGCACGCATACTGCTCAATGCCAAGGGCAATGAAGCTCAGGCAACGGCTGCCAAACTGAGTGAAAGACATCAGGACAAGATCAATGAAGCCTTACAGCGTATCCACGAACTCAAGGCACGACAACAACCTGCTGCCCACCTAAAAGTGGACATTGAGAACGCCCAACTGCACAACGGGAAAATACTGGTCGAAGCACAAGGCATGAATTTTTCCTACGACGGAGGCAGCGAACTATGGAACCACAGTATCGACCTGACCCTTACAAGCGGTGAACGTTGGTGGATAACGGGTGACAACGGTAGCGGAAAAACCACTCTGCTCCGGCTGCTTCTTGGTCAGATAACGCCCACCAAAGGTACTGTCAGACGAGCGGATTTCACATTCCACTATTTAGACCAGGAATACCGGGAGGTGATGAAGCCAATGACCGTCAGACAATTAGCCGAGGAATACAATCAAAGACACTTGCCCGACAATGAGGTCTGTCTACTGCTCAATCGGTCATTGTTCCCACCGGAAAGCTGGGAACACTCCTGTCTGTCACTCAGTGGTGGAGAGCGCATGCGTCTCTTCCTCTGCTGCCTGATGATAGCCGACCAAGCACCGGATGTCCTTATTCTCGATGAACCCACCAACAACCTCGACCTTCGGAGCGTGGGCATCCTCACCGAGACTTTGGAAAACTATCGGGGTACATTATTAATAGTGTCTCACGACGTGAATTTCATCCGTCGAATGAACGTCACCAAGACGCTTCGTCTAAACGATTACCGATAAACCCTACTTATTGTTTTTCCGCCAAAGCCATACGCTGTCTCTACCCATTGAGGGAGCGATGGCTATGGTAGGAGATGTCGGTAACTAACACTGAGCAAGTTTTAGCTGGGCCTCCAATGGAAGGAGTAAAGAAATAGTAAAGACAGTTTATGAATCTCCTATCTATGTTTTTTTGAATTGCATAGGTGAGCAACCATTGTGTTGTCGGAAATAACTCCCAAAAGTGGACTGGTCGGGGAAATTCATACGTTCGGCTATTTCCTTAATGCTCATGTCGGTACATTTAAGAAATTGTCGTGCATAGGTCATGGTAACTCCCTCTATCCACTGCATTGCCGTCTTTGTACTGCGCTTCTTGATGATTGAGGAAAAATATTTTGGAGAAAGATGCTGCTGGTCGGCGTAAAACTGTACGGTACGATGCTGTGTGCAATTCTCCAAGAGCGAAGCAAGAAAACGGTTCAATATAACGTCCTCACGGGTCTGAGGCATCGTCTCAACCGGTTTGTTGCAAAAATAAACCTCCAACAACCTTATCTGCCATGCATTTTTCAACTGTTCGATATATTTTTCGTGGAGCATTTTTGCCACCTGACTTTCAAAATGCTGCTGCAACTGTTCTTCTTTATAAATGTAGTCCATCATGCCGATGATGTCCTCGCACTGTTGTTCCGACAGTTCCACACAAGGCGAATTGCGTATCTGCAAACGCTGGCGCACGTCAATCTGACAGAGCGACGAGTAACACTCCTCCACTTCGAGTTCCTCCAAGATACCAGTAAGGTCGGCACTCTTTTCCAAAATCTGAAAGAGTACATTAGGAGCATAAAAGCAGAGGCGATTACGGTGAACGGCATAAATGTTCCTGCCAAGCATAATGCGGGCGGTTCCCCTGCGACAGAGAAAGAAACCTATCTTGTTGATAGAAACCACTGAATGATTGGCTTCGAGTTCATTGATGTCACAATAATAATCCGATTCTGTCATATTCTCCTTGTCTGATTATTCTCACTACAAAATTAGCAAAATTCACTAATTATCGCAACCTAAGAACAGGATATTTATAGTAAAAAGAGAAATATTCCACAATCTACCATTCTTTTTGTAAAACGATAGCTCGGAGTGACTGCGTAACTTTGCACCAGAAAACCAGTACATCATGAGACTATTATTCATTTTTCTACTCTCTATGACGTTTTGCCTGTCAGCTTTGGGTCAGACAATGACACTCAGCAAATGTATCCAGCGGGGCATCGAAAGAAACCTCGATGTGGCCAACACCCGCATCGGTATGTCGCGTGGCTCGACCACTGTCTCGCAGAGTCGTGCCCGGTTACTGCCCGTAATCAATGCATCGGCACAGTTCACGGGCTACTTTCAGAATCCTGTGAATGTCACCACGGGCGCATTGCTCGACAATGACTTTGCCGACGACCCTACTTGGCAGAAGGTAAAGAGCATGCCTTACAACGCTGCTGCCGGTCTTGGACTCTCCATGCCTCTCTATGACAAAACGATATTTGCCTCCATCCAGGCAGCAAAGACCGTTGAAGAGATGAGCCGGCTCAGTTACGACAAGGCTGTGGAGAGCATCACCGTACAGATAGCCAAAGCCTACTCGCTGGCTCAGACTTCAAAAATCGAGACGCGTCTCGCCGACGATAATATCGAACGCATGAGGAATCTTTGCGACATCACCTCTGCTCTCTATGAGCAGGGAGTGGTAATGGAGGTAGACCTCAACCGCGTGCGCATCAATCTGAAGAATCTGCAAGCGCAACGCGACGGCTATCAAACACTCTACCGGCAGCATCTCAATCTGCTGCGCTTTCTGATGAATATGACCGCCGAGGAACCACTCGACGTGACCGACCTGCCGGAGAATATCAGTCCTTTAGGCTCTTCGGACGTGGACAACTGTCTGCCCGACTTACAATTAGCCGAAAAGCAACAAGAATATATCGACCGCGAGATTCGCCAGGTGAAGGCGGGCTATCTGCCCAAGCTGACACTGCATGGCTTTGCAGGAGCCTTAGGCTATCAGGACAACTTCAGCCACTTCTTCCACACGCACGATGCCACCGACAACTGGTTCGGCGACAGTTATTTAGGTTTCTCGGTGACTATTCCGCTCTTCGATGCAAAACAGAAGCGGTTGAAAATTCGACAATACAACTACCAGGCTCAACAGGCAGCCAACACAACAACAAAACTCCGTCAGAGCCTGGAACGGCAACACGCTGACGCCCGTCTGCAACTGAGTCACAACAGCGAAGTGTTCCACACCCAAAAAGACAACTATCAGCAAGCCCAGTCTGTTTACGACGTCACGGAAGACCAATATAAGGAAGGCGTGGCTTCCATGACCGCTCTCTTACAGGACGACATGCAATTGCGGTCGGCTCAGCAAGCCTGCGTTGAGGCACACTGCCAGTACGAGCTGGCTCGTATTGACCTGCTCAGACTCAGCGGACAACTCAATCTGTTAAACGAACAAGAATAATAAAAAGATACCATTATGAAAAAGCATATTGCATTGACAATATTTGCCGTCGTTCTGTTATTGGCAGGAATTCTCATCGTCATCTCCCTGTTCTGGTCCGGCAACAGTGAGACCACCGATGATGCCGAGGTGGAACAATACATTTCTCCCGTAAACGTGAGGGTGTCGGGCTATATCCGCGAAATACGTTTCAAGGAAAACCAGTTCGTCCACAAGGGAGACACATTACTTATCATCGACGATCGTGAATTCATCATCGCTCTGAAGCAGGCCGAGGCGGCACTGATGGATGCCCGTAGCGGGCGTAAGGTGATGGGTCACAGCGTAAACACGGCTACGACAACTGCCACCGTCTACGATGCCAACATCGCCGAGGCTGAGGCCAAAGTGACTAAATTGCAACGAGACTACACCCGCTACTCCAACCTCTTGCAGAAGAAGGCCTCCACGCCCGTCATTGTGGAACAGTATAAGACGGAACTGGATATGGCACGTGCCCGTCTCGATGCCCTGCGTCGTCAGCGACAGGCTGCCCTCTCCACGGTAAGCGAGGCAAGTCAGCGACAGGCAAACGGCGACGCTGCCATCCTCAAAGCCGAGGCAGCCGTCGACATGGCACGGCTCAATCTCTCCTACACCGTGGTGACAGCACCTGCAGACGGCTGCTTGGGACGACGAAACATTGAGGTGGGACAGTTAGTAAATCCCGGTCAGACCATCACCACACTCATTCCTGACACAAGGAAATGGATTGTGGCCAACTTCAAGGAAAAGCAGATGTCGCGCATCCATCCCGGGCAGAAGGTGGAAATCAGCATCGATGCCTTTCCCGGCAGAAAGTTGCAAGGCGAAGTGTCGTCGGTTAGTTCTGCCACAGGTTCCAAATATTCTATGGTGCCTACGGACAACTCGGCTGGCAACTTTGTGAAGATACAGCAACGCGTACCCGTGCGAATCGACATCACTGAGGAACTCAGCAAGGAAGAGAACAGGCGATTGGCTGCCGGAATGATGTGTGTGGTTAAGGTAATAGTGAAATAAGATGGAGTCTCCGATAGAACATGTTAAAGAACTGGCTTCCGGGCAGATGCAGGTAGCCAACTGGAGCCCTTTCCACGACTGGGTGCCCAAGCCGCTCGGCGTGCTCATTCTCTTGCTGATGTTCTTTCCGCCCACCTTCTCGGGCGGCGCATACGTAGTCAATGTCAACGAGATGGCAGGCGGACTGGGCATATGGACGGAGGACGTGCAGATGGCGAGTCAGTTCGTGTTCATCGGCATGAGCATCTTCCTGCCCTTGATGGCGCAGTATCTGCAAGTGAGAAGACCAAAGCAGACTTATCTGTACTGTTTCGCTGTGCTGACAGTGTTCAATCTCGTCTGCGCCATCACCGATTCCTTGCCCGTCCTTTTATTCAGTTGCGTGGTTATCGGCTTTGCCCGAATCATCGTTATGCTCAACTGTACCTTCACGCTTTTGTTCTATGTCACGGGAATCAACACTGCCGACATGTTCACCATGAAGCAGATGCCCCAGCCGGAACTGCAGGGCATCATGGACCATGCACGGGGACTGGGCATGCCCATCATCTATTTCTACGTGCTCCTCATCTTTCAGATGACCAATCTCACAACCGCTTGGTTCGCCTACCATTATACTTGGAAATACACCTACTATTTTGTTATGGGTATGCTGTTCGTGGGTATGTTGCTCATCGTACTCACCATGCGCAATGAGAAAGAGACAAAGACTTACAAAATAGAGTGGCACAAGGTGCCCGACCTGCTGCTCATGGGCATCTTCATGGCGAGCATGGCAATCTTCTTAGGTTATGGCGACAAGATGGACTGGCTCGCTTCAACTTCCATGCGCGTGGCTTTGACCGTGATGTTCCTCTCCGGCGGACTATTCTGCTGGCGTGCCTCACGACATGGCAAATCGGGCTATCTGCACTATGACATCTTCAACTATCGCAACGTTTGGGTGGCCTGTTTCCTCTTCTTGGCAACCATTATCCTGAACTATTGCAACACCTTTGTGGGAGCCTATGCCAAGATTTCAACGCCCATCAACGATTTGAAGAGTGCCTCGCTCTATGGATGGGCTATCGTAGGACTGTTTTGTGGACTCTTTCTGTCGTTAGTTCTTGGATTGCGCCGCACTCACTATCGGTTGACATTCGTTATCTCACTCCTACTCATGGTGGCTTCCAATGCCTATCTGTATTTCCAAATCCAGACTGACGGATACTTTCCTAATCTGGTATGGCCTATGATTTTGGAATATGCGGCACTGGTGATGGTCTATTCGCTACCTGCCTCATTTGGTATGCTGAAGTTGCCACCACAGTACTTAGTGACCTTCGTTTTCCTAATGATAGGTCTCCGCAATGGCTTCGGACCCATTCTTGGTTCGTCGGTCTACAGCACTTGGCTGACCCATCGGCAACAATACTACGTCACCCGACTGGCCTCAAAGGTGGACCACGAGCATCCAACGGCGGAAATCACCTACCAGGCGGCTGTCAAACAAGGTATGGGACGCGGTATGGGAACATACAGTGCCTCAAAGTTGGCGACGACAGTAGTGAAAGGTCGTGTCGTCAAGCAGGCAACATTGGTGGCAATGAAAGATATCTGTGGCACGACGGTACTCCTGCTGTTGGGAGTAACGACATTAGTGATTCTCATACCTTACCATAAACAAGAAACAATATGAAACAGGAGATAATATATGTGGCATCAGCATTTTTGAAGGGAGTTTTTCATGGAAGGTTATAAAAATAGATATGTCTTGCGACAGAAGTTTAATCTTTGGAGTCAGGCCCCTGAGTACCGTTTTCCTTGTGGTCAGCCTTGTCGTCTGATTTCTTGTGTTCTGCTATAGAACCTAAACCGACACCAAAAGCGACCCCAAAACAAGAGCCTATGGATATCCATGTGGCATAGTCGTCAGTGGCAGCGCCAACAGCTACGCCGAACAGCATTCCCAATGCTATTCCGTAAGCTATTCCTAAAGTGCTCTTCTCGTTGTTGTCTTTATTACTATTCTCTTTTCCCATAATTATTGCACAGTTAGTACTATGAGCAAATATAGGAAATCTTTTGTTCCTAACAAGGGGTAAGCCATTGTTTTATCACCCTGCAACAGCATTTTAACAGCGTTTACAATATTTTAGCAGCGTTCACAATGACGTGACGGATGGTTTCCCAAATCTGGTCTGGCCTAAGACCCGATAGTTATCCTCATACCTTATCATAAACAAGGAACGATAATATCTGTTTTCTTCATATCATCTGTTATCTTTGGTTTCGCGATATTCCTGCGTACCTTCAACAACATTGACATTGACCTTCTTACCACCGGAGAAGTTCCAGACAACAGAAAGACTTAAATATTGCACCGGGGTAGTGTACTTGTAAGAGATGATGCTCTTTTCCGTTCGGCGGTCAAGCTTACGACGGTTGCCTAAGGCTGTAAAATCAACGGCAACCTGCAAGTTGTCTTTCAGGAAGTTCTTATATACTCGTCCTCCGATGTAGTAAATCGTGTGATAGGTGCGGTCATAGCTACGATAGGTCGGCTCCAGATTCGTATTCAACATTCCTCCCCAACCGTTGGAGAAAGAAAAATTGTTGTTGAAGTAGAAATATTCTTTAAAGCGTGTCTTATCGTAGTGGACACCTTCGAGGGAAATGTCTTCGGGAATAATCTCCACACGACCCGAGAGCTTGAGCTGCCACCATTTGACAGGCTTTTCCATCCATTCGGCACCAAAGCCCCATTCGCCTTGACCGCTGATGTTTACCGGTTTAGTGTAATAGACATCTGCATTGTCTGCATCATTGAACGTCTGCCACCAGATTTGGTTATGGGAGTGACTGTACAGGGCTGTGAGGTTAAGCTTGTTTCTGAACTATTACTGTCCGGTAAACTTTTAAGAAGAAACATAAAATTTAGGCTGAACCCCTCGCTTGGGATTCAGCCTTTTTGGTTATCTTTGCTTTCGCGTCAAAACAACATAACCTTGGGCAAAAGTACTCATTTCTTCGGACAGCCGGTATACGGACAGCTGATAAAATGCCTCGACAAGGCAAAAATTCTTCAAATGAGCTGAAAACACGGCGGCGAGCGCTACGTAAACTCGTTTGACGGATGACATCATCTCGTCATGATGCTCTATGCGGTCATCATGCGCTTCGACTCCCTGTGCGATATTGAGGCGTCCATGCTGGCTGAGGTGCGCAAGCTGGCACATGTGGGTCTGGAGACGGTGCCGAGGCGCAGCACGCTGGCGGATGTGAACGCCAGAAGGTCCGAGAAGTTCTTCGAGGACGGAATGAAGTACCGCGAGCAGGTTGTCGTTTTCAGGAAGGGGGAAATCAGCCACATTGCGCGGATTATCACCTACGTGGACATTAAAAAAGGCAGGCAGCCAAAGCTTGTGAGGCTGCTCACCAACGACTTCGACATGAGTCTGGATGATATAGTGCAGATTTACAGACGCAGATGGCAGACAGAGTCTCTTTTCAAACAGATCAAGCAGAACATCCCCTTGAGGTATTTCTACGGAGAGAGCGCCAACGCCGTCAAGATACAGATATGGGTCACACTGATTGCCAATCTGCTGATGACCATGTTGCAGAGGAGGCTGGAGCGGCCGTGGAGCTTCTCCGGACTTGCCACGATGGTGAGAATCGTGCTGATGTACTACATCAACCAGAACACCTTCTTTGAGAAACCGGATGAGGACCTGAAGAGAATGCTCCGGGAAGCGGCAGAGTCGCCGCCGAAAGGAGCCGATTTGGAAAAATAGGGGCTTGTCCGACAGAAAGGAAGCCCCAATCCGCATCTACAAACGGGTTGGGGCTGGATGAGTCATGTTT
>JBMNUW010000032.1:0-25155 GCA_050946475.1 Prevotella sp. | reverse complement strand
GTCACATGTCCGCTCTGCGTCCATGTACTTCGGTTGCTAAGGGGTCGCTCTCAGGCGAGATTGCATACCCCACAACAAGATACCTCCTCCATAGTAAGCAACATTCCCGTAAAGTAATGCACTTTAAATTATGAATTATGCATTGAAAATATGCATTATCATGTAGCATGCAACGCTCCCGTAAAGTAATGCACTTTAAATTATGAATTATGCATTGAAAATATGCATTATCATGTAGCATGCAACACTCCCGTAAAGTAATGCACTTTAAATTATGAATTATGCATTATGAATTATGCATTAAAATTATGCATTATTTACAAGCATTCCCCATACTGCCACAATGTGACAGACGGAACCGAGAAGAACAAAGAAATGGAATACGGTGTGCATGAAACGACGTTTGTTGAGACTGTAAAACACGGCTCCCGTAATGTAACTCACACCCTCTGCCACGATCCAGGCGAACGAGCTTGCTGGTAAGTTCTCCGTAAGAGGCTTGAGAGCAACGAGGATAGAAAGTCCCATGCCGACGAAACAAATTGTCTCAAGATGACTGTGTGTCGAGAGTTTTCGAAAACTCATGATAGTGCCTATGATAGCTGCAGACCATACAAAGATGAACAGTCCCCATCCCCAGAAACCCTGCTGGCGCAAGCAGATGAGGGTGATAGGTGAGTAACTGCCGGCAATGTGCCAGTAGATAGCGGCATGGTCCCATTTGCGTAAACGTTCTTTCCAGGGCGACCAGGCGCTTAAGGCATGATAGAGTGTGGAGGCGATGTAGCTGCACAACATGCCGAAGAGATAGAGAATGACGCCCGCTGTAGCCCAGCCGTTGCCCAGCCGGAAGCACATTATGAGAAAGATGGTCCCGAAGACGACTCCCAGCAGAATGCCTCCGGCGTGTGACCAGGAGTTCCAGAGTTCTTCCTTGTGGTTGAAAAAGATATGGCGTTTCATCGTATTTCTTGTATGTTTCCTTACCTTCTTGAAGGGTAGGGGGAATGAATATTTGTATAACGGAAAGTACAGATAGGGCAGAAGTTCCGGCGAGTTGTCCTATCTGTGAAGTACGAAAACGGATTCAAATGATGGGAAGACTGATGCCGTTGATTTTCTGATAGATGTCGAGAGCATAGATGTCCGTCATACCGCTGATGTAGTCGATAACGGCCATGATGCGGTCTTCCAGTCTTTCGTTCTGAATGTCATATTGGCTACTGACGCGACGAATGAGCTGTTGTGAGTGGAAACGCTCGGGGCTCACGGCGGCGCTGACGAATGTCTGGAGCAGTGTGTCCATAATTTTGTAACCACTCAGTTCCACGTCAAGCACGGGCTTGCTATGGTATATTTTCTTGTACGACATGTCCGAACAGGCTTGGTAGGCGGATCGCATGGGCTCGTCGATGTGTTCCATGAGCGACCCCTTGAAGGTGCCGTTGAGTATCTCGTCCTCATGACGAATGAAAGCGTCCACGCAAGCGTTCTCCAACTTACCCACGGCACACGCACGGAAGTAGACCACCTGTTCATTTAGGTCTGTCACGCCCTCATCTTCCACCCGCTTCAGGATGTTTCGCTGGGTGTCTGAGTCGAAGAAACCGAGCAACAGGTCACGTGTTTCTTCGAAAGTTAGAATTTTCAACTTGTGCGAGTCCTCGATGTCCATGATTTCATAGCAGATGTCATCGGCCGCCTCCACCAAATAGACTAGGGGGTGGCGGGCATAACGCAGAGGTTCGCCGGGTCGAGAGAAACGGATGATGCCCATTTCGTCGGCTATGCGTTGATAAGTTTCAGCCTCGGTCTGAAAGAAGCCGAATTTCCCGTGGTCGCCGGCCAGTGAACTGGCAAAAGGATATTTCACCATGGAGGCGAGTGTGGAGTAGGTCATGACGAAACCGCCCTCACGCCGTCCCTTGAAGCGGTGGGTGAGAATGCGAAATGCGTTGGCATTGCCCTCGAAATGCGTAATGTCGTCCCAGAAGGCCGGACTGACGAGCGGTTTCAGTTCCATTCCACGGTCTTCCGAGAAGAAGGTCTGTATGGCTTTCTCGCCACTGTGACCGAAGGGCGGATTGCCCAAGTCGTGGGCCAGGCAGGCGGCACTCACGATAGTTCCTATCTCTTCTACAAGGGTGTTGCGCAGTTCGGGATGCCGTACGAAGAGCTGTTTTCTGACGTCGTTGCCAAGTGACATTCCAACCGAAGCCACCTCCAGCGAGTGGGTGAGGCGGTTGTGTACGAAGATGCTTCCCGGAAGGGGGAACACCTGTGTCTTATTTTGCAGCCGGCGAAAGGGAGCCGAGAAAATAAGACGGTCGTAGTCGCGCTTGAATTCCGACCGGTCGTCGTGACGTTCGGAGTGGCGGGCTTCCTGCCCGAGACGCTTGTTGGTGATGAGATCTTGCCAGCGCATGATGGATATGTTTTTGTGATGTTGTTATTTTTGGAACTCCCGGCGATCCTCACTGATCAAGAATGGAACGGCGGAGTCGCTGAGAGAGCTGGAAGAGACTGGGAATGAAAATACACAGTGAGAAGATGATGCCCATTATCATTGTCTTGTGGTCGCCGTGGAAGAGGTCAATGAGTTTGCCGTCGGCCATTTGAGGCATAAGATTGAACATCACGTAGGCCACGGTGTTGTTAATCCAGTGAAAAACGACGCCGGGAGCTACGGAGTTCGTGCGATAGTACATCCATCCGAGAATAAGTCCGATGAAAGTAGCGTGTACAAACTGTGGCAGATTGCCGTGGACAGCACCGAAGATGAGGGCAGAGAGCAGTATGGCTACCCAGTGGAGACGTTGGCTGAACAATTGCAACAGTCGGCCGAGAATGGCTCCGCGAAATACCAGTTCTTCTGCGAGAGGAGCCAGAATGCCTATGGCGAGATAGCCGACGGGCTCGGACATCACTTGCTCAAAAAGGTGCTCGAAAGCTTCGGGCATTACTATATTCATGCGCTCTTCTACCCACTGTGAGGGCAGGATGGTGCCAAGAGCCAGCAAGATTACCCAGGCGATGGCTGTCCAGGGGCGAGTGGCGATCCAGGAACGCGACACTGATACCCAATGGCAGCGGATGAAGAGAAACATGGTGAGCAGAGACGATACCACGGCGATAATGGATTGCGACAACCCGTCCATGGGCAGATTGCCTGAAGCAACGGCTTTCAGGGCCTCTGCTGCTCCGTGGTCTTGAAATAGCAATACAAAGAACCCTACGATAAACTGGGCTATAAACTGAATGAGAACAAACATGATAAGGTAGAGGATGATATCCAAGATACCTTTTTTGATGCTGATTTTTTCCATTGTGTCAGTTGGTTGATTTATTTTCAGAGGCGAAGTCGTGTAAGGTCAATTCTCCTCATGAAGTTTTTCGAAAAGTTGTTCTACTTGTCGCTCGTCCTTCTTCAACTGTTCTACGAGTTGAGCGACGTTGTCGAATTTTCGCTCTTCTCTGATACGGTCGTAGAAAGATATGCTGAGTTGTTTGCCGTAAATATTTCCCTTAAAATTGAAGATGTGTGTCTCAATGGACCTTTTAGCGCCACCAAAGGTAGGCCGGGTGCCGATGTTCATCATAGCCGGGCGCATGGCCATGGTTTGTTCCAGTCTGGCCTCGACGGCATAGACGCCGTTGGCGGGAACGAGTTGTCCGGAGGTCCCGAGGTCGATGTTGGCAGTAGGGAAGCCTAAGAGCCGTCCTTCCTGATAACCGCTCACGACTTTGCCTGTGATGGTGTAGGGGTAGCCGAGGCAACGGTCGGCTTTGGCGATTTTACCCTCTGAGAGAAGCGATCGCACTACGGATGAGGATACATTGAGACCGTCTATCGTTAAGGCAGTGTGGTGAATGACTTCGATACCTAGTTCACGTCCGTAACGCACATAGTCGTCGAAGGTCTCAGAACGGTTGTGCCCGAAGCGGTTGTCATAACCGATGACGAGCTTGCGCACATTGAGTTGCTGCCGGAGAATCCGGTCCATGAACTCGCGTGCGGTAAGCTGTGCCAGCTCGGTGGAGAAGGTTAGCAGGGCCGTCTGGTCCACTCCTGTACGAGCCAGCAAGATGAGACGGGTAGGAAGGGTGGTGAGCAACTGAGGCTGAAAGTCCTTCTGTAATATCTGACGAGGATGACGGTCGAAGGTGACCACTGTACTGGCCAGTTCGTTGCGTCGGGCCTCTTCAATGACATGCTGGATGAGGAATTGATGTCCGCGATGCACTCCGTCGAAGAAACCGATGGTTGCCACACAAGGTGGGGCGGGTGTTTGCAGAGGCTCGTTGAGGTATAGGGTCTTCATAGATGATACCGTTGATGAGAAATGGTTGTTGCCATGAATAATTTCGTTGTGAAAATGTCTCTTATACGCGGGCACGAGAAATGCGCTTGAAAAGTCGCCACAGTTCGCCTATCCAGAGTACGGGTGAGGTGACAACGATGATGGTGAGCCACTCGCGCCAGGAAAGAGGGTCGGTGCGGAACATTTTGCCTCCGAAAGTGACGATGAGCCATTGACCGAGTAAAATCATGGCCAAAACGAACAACATGCCGTAGTCGCGCGACAGGTGGCGGAAGGCGGAATGGTTTGAACCGAGACATTTGGCGTTGAAGAGGTTCCAGAACTGAAGCATGACAAAGGTGGTGAAGAAGATAGTCAGCTCATGCACATCCACTACGCTGCCGGCACCATGCCGTTCGCACCAGTAGAGGAATATCATCATTACGATGCTGAAGAAGATACCGCAGAACAGAATGCCGCGTCCCATGCTGTGAGTGATGATAAAGTCTGTCTGACGGCGAGGACTCTCTTTCAGTGTTTCTCGCGAAGGGGGCAGTGATGCCAGGGCGAGAGCGGCGAAGGTGTCCATGATGAGATTCACCCAGAGAATCTGTGTCACGGTGAGCGGCATTTCCGTTCCGATGATGGAACCGCCTAACACCAGCAACAAGGCTGTGACATTAACCACTAATTGGAAGAAGAGGAAACGCTGGATGTTGCGATAAAGCGACCTTCCCCACATCACACCGTTCACAATGGCACCGAAGGAGTCGTCGAGCAGGGTGATGTCGCTGGCCTCTTTTGCAACAGAGGTGCCGGAACCTAACGAAAGACCCACGTGAGCATGATTGAGGGCGGGCGCGTCGTTGGTGCCGTCGCCTGTGACGGCTACCACCTGTCCCTGCTGTTGCAGAAGCTTCACGAGCCGTTGCTTGTCGGTAGGCCGAGCACGATACATCACTTTCAGTCGTTTTGCTTCACGGGCGGCTTCTTCGTCGGAGAGACTTTCGAACTCAGTTCCGGAGATGCAGTCTCCGGCTCCACGTTCTTCGCTGATGTTGCCCATGCCAATCTGTCGTGCTATCTCGGCTGCCGTGGCATAGGTGTCACCCGTAACCATCTTCACCTCAATGCCGGCTCCGCGACACTGATTCACGGCAGCTGGTACATCTTCGCGGATGGGGTCGGCTATGGCAACGATGGCTTGGAAAATATAGGAACCGCTTGTTCCATCGGTTCCACTGAGCGGCACGAAGTCACCCTCACGATAAGCAATGGCCAGTGTTCGCATGGCCTGGTGTTGCCATCTGAGGAGTGTGATGTCAATTTTGGCGCGTTCTTCCTTGCTGAGCTGGCAGGCATTGAGAATCACCTCCGGGGCGCCTTTCACGAAGGTGAGCCGGCGACCGTTATCCTCGATAGTCGTGGACATCATTTTCCGCTCTGTGGAGAATGGTAACTGGTCAATGATGTTCGAGGCAGAGCGCAGGGCGGTATAGTCACCCCCGTCTTTTCGCAACCAGAGCAGCAAGGCTCCTTCAGTAGGGTTGCCGATGGCACGTTCACCGTCGAGTTCAGCGGTGGTGTTCAGTGCAATGGACTGGTGAAGCAGGGAAGTGGATGCCGTGTCACCGGATAATTGCTGTGCTGTCAACAGGTTGGCAACCTGCATCTGATTTTGTGTCAGCGTGCCGGTCTTGTCGGTGCAAATCACCGTAACGGCTCCCATCGTCTCAGAGGCATGCAACTTTCGTACGAGAATATTCGACTGGAGCATACGCCGCATGTTCAAGGCCAGGGATAACGTGACGGCCATGGGCAGACCTTCTGGTACGGCCATGACAATCAGCGTGACCGCCATCATGAAATAATTGAGTACTACATGGGCCATGGCAAAGTAGTTGGAACCGTGCCATACGTTATCTGTAAGGATGTCGTGACCTAAGAAAATGACGAAGGCAGCTACGGCTACGCCACTGCCCACTTTGGAAATGAGAGAAGCAAGTTTATCGAGCTGCTGGTTCAGCGGCGTCTTGGTGTGACTGATTTCGGTGGCTTGTTGCGCTACCTTCCCAATCTCGCTGCTGTCGCCCACGGCCACCACTCGGGCTTCTCCGTGCCCGCTCATCACCATGGTGGAACGCAGGATGAGGTCAGCGGGATAGGCATCTTTTTTCTGTTGTCCCTCGCCTTGTGGTTCACCCACGTGTTTAGAGGTGAGGATTTCTCCGGTGAGCGACGATTCGTTTACTTGCAGGTTGGTTGCTTTTATCAGTTGTGCGTCGGCAGGAATTTCGTCTCCTGTTTCCACGAGAATGATATCACCCACCACGACGTCGCGTCTTGGCACGAGGGTTACGTGACCGTTGCGCCGTACTTTCACAGGCTGGTCCTCGTTGATTTGCACGAGCAGGTTGAATTTCTTCATCGCGTCGCGCTCAAAATAGAATCCGATGGTAGTGGCGAGGAAGATGGCAAGGATGATGCCAATGGTTTCCATAAAGTCGTTTTCCACGAAAGCCAGTATCAGGGAGATACCGGCGGCAACGAGCAGTATTCGGATGATAGGGTCGCGATATTTGTCGAGATAGAGTTTCCAAAGCGAGGCGCGTTGAGGCGGAGTCAGTACGTTAGTACCGTGCAATTGGCGGCTCTCGGCCACCTGCTTGTCGTCGAGTCCGTCACGCGCGCTGTCGTAGCGAGTGTGTTCTTTCGTCATTATTCCTTCTTATTCTATAAGATTCTTAAATATGTAAGAGTCTTTGAGGCGAAGGTTATCTGTCGGGTACGGAACCATACCAAGACGTACTTCATGTTCTCGGTCACAAGCCGAGCTCCCTTCCACCTCGTCAAAACTTTTTCGCAAAGTTAGCCAAAAAGGAGCGAAATGACAACTTATCGACTATGTTTTAGTGACTTTTTGCAAAAAATATTTGGAGATTAACAAGAAAGGGCGTACCTTTGCACCGTTGAAAGCCGGTATTGCGTTTATTCATCGGCTTTCTCGGACTTGTAGCTCAGTTGGTTAGAGCAACAGACTCATAATCTGGAGGTCCCAGGTTCAAGCCCTGGCTGGTCCACAATAAAAATCAACGACTTGCGAAGAATTTCGTAAGTCGTTTTTCTTTTATTATATTTTTATAAGTTGATGTTCATTGATGCAGCAAATTTTGAGAGACTGTTATATAACTCTCTTGTGCCCGAAGGTTAATGCGATTTTATTCAACTTTTTTATTTAGCTTACAACAGGATGTGCATTCAGACTAATGAAAAAAATCACAATGTATGTCTCGCATGCCCACCTATCAGAAAATAGGATAGCACAATTATCAAGTTTCTTTCTTTAGCACAAGTTCTGCGAAGTCCTTGAATGTGTCACCATTTCTATTCTCAGCCCCATCTATCTTGTTAAAGAAGCAGTTGGGGATTTCGCCTAACCTAAGGTTTTTGCTGATGCAAGGTGTGCACCCTTTCTCATGCTTTGTGGGGTGTAAAGGGCAAGTTAGATTCTTGCAAGTACAGAAAGTTCCAGAGTTTGTCATATTTATAGTTGCTCATTAGTTATTATTTCTCATTCAAGGGACCCATTTCATTAAACAGGTCTCGATGTTCATTTCCCCACTTGTCCATCATTTGGATAATTGGAACGAGAGATTCACCGAGTTCAGTAAGGAAATACTCTGTCTTCATCGGTATAGTGTCATGGATTACGCGTCGCACAACACCTACGGATTCCAGTTCTCCCAGCTGTTGCACCAACACGCGCCTTGTCGCGCCCTTTATTGTTTTTTGAAATTCTACGGGGCGATGAATGCCTTTGGTCATGCAGTTAATCAAATACGGCTTCCATTTTGCCCCCATGACATACTGAGTGATTGTCACGCCGCAATCTAAATCTATTGACCGTGGATGCCGGTCTGATACTCTCTAACGGCTACTCTCGCCAGGAGCATACTTTGGAGGGTGAGGTAGAGCTTTCCAATTTCGAGGAAGGCATGTCTTATCAGGTCAACCTCTTGTTCGACCTCAATGCCATGACCTTCACCGTCGCTTCGGAAACATGGAAAGAACCTATCACGTTCTCACCTGACGTGGAAGACTGGAAGGACCAGGACGGTGGTACCCTCGATTTCTAACAACACCCACTATGAAAGTAACAAGACATTTCTTTACCATATTCCTGTTGGACCTTGCACTTGCACTCACCGGCTGCGCCGACGGTCTCTTGGAGGACAGCGATGTCGCTTCAGGGGGGCTGTCCTTCTCGGTTTCTACCGAGTCGATGGCTACTTCGGGTGACGGCAGTACGCGGGCATCAGCTATAGCGGGTTCGCCTACACCTTTCAATCATACGCTCAAGGGCAACGAGGTTTACCTGCGCACTTCATCGGTACCCGCCATCGGCCAGCACGCCACGAGTCAGACCGTAGCGACACGCGGCGGAATGATTACCAGCGACAACTTCTATGACAGTTTCTATGTCGCAGGCTACGACACATCTACGGGTACCGATGCTTTCGGGGGCATCCATACGGCGACACGTACCAACGGATGGGCGTTCGGCGAGGGATGGCCTGACGATGACAGCCAGAAGTTCAAGTTCTATGCCTACGCCCCCATCGACATCGCCAACGACAATCTTGTGGTGAACGACGAGGAAGAAATGAATACCGTGAACATCGGTTACACCGTGCCCGAAAATGTCATCAATCAGCAAGACCTCCTTGCAGCCATTTCCGGCGAAGTGAGCAGGCAGGAAGCCGCCGTGCCTCTCACTTTCAAGCATCTGCTCACCTGTGTGCGTTTTGCCATAGACAAAAGCGGTGACGTGAAGGAGGGCATCACCATCAAGAAAATCATCATCCACGGCGTCAAGAAGTCGGGAGTCTATACGCAGAGTACCAACAGCTGGACAGTGAATGACGCCACGGGAGCTTTCACCTACAATCTCAACTTGTATATCGACACCCAGAATCAATACATTGAGAGCGGTGACCAGATGTTCATGCTCATGCCGCAGACCGTACCTTCCGGTGCCTACGTCGAACTGCAATACAAGGATGCTGACAGCGACGACACACAGTCGATTACCGCTGACATTTCCGGTCACAGCTGGCCGCAGGGATACACTGTGACTTACCACGTGACAACCTCGGGTATTAACCCCGACTATGAGCTGACGGTCTCACCTGACGTCAATTACGCCTATTCGGGTGACGGCAGCGCTTCGACCTTCACAGTCACATCTTACAACAAAAACGGCGATACCGCAGAACCTTGGACCATTGACGGCTATTCTACTGATGGCGGAGCCAACTACACTACCACCTGTCCCTCCTGGCTTACGCTCGGTGCCACTTCTGGTGACGGAAGCACTACGGGCGAAAGCGCCTCGCTTTCAGTGACAGCTCGGACAACCGACGACAAGGTGTGGGCCTCGCTCACACACCATGATGCCCTTGCCAACAGCACAGTCAGTGGAGGCGATGACTGGCTCAATGCCGTGGACCTTTCGCTACGCGATGCTTACGGAAATACCCTCAGCGCACGCAACACCGCCAACTGCTACGTTGTCAGAGGCCCGGGATGGTACAAGATTCCTATGGTCTTCGGCAACTCTCTTAAAGACGGAAAAGCCAATGCCGATGCTCGTTCCACAATCAACACCGGTGACAATATTCTGCAGAACTTTGTGGACTGTGATGGAAATGCTGTGAAAAAGACCTGGATTAACGTGCAATATGACTGGCCCGGCACCAGCGCCTCTGATGAGACTAACAACGGTACCACCCGTCGTGCTGCGGTCATCTGGAAAGACATTCAGGCTGACGTTATTCCGCAGGATCAGGTCGCCACCGACATTTCTAATGGTGAGGGTTACATCCGCTTCTATGTTGACCCTGCAAATATCTACCAAGGCAATGTGGTGATAGGTCTTTATGACAGCAATGCTGCTGACGCCAAAGTGGTGTGGAGCTGGCACATCTGGATAACCGACGAGAACCTGACGACCGTCAGTGTGACCAATACCTCCGGCTCAGTGAACAAGATGATGCCCGTGCCCTTGGGATTCATCGACCAAAACGAAAAGTCATGGTCGTGGCCGGAACGGTCGGTAGTGGTCCGCATCAAGCAGACAAATTCAGGAAAGACAGCTCTCTTCACCGTTACACAGCATCAGGGCCGCTACCTGGAAGGCTATAGTCCTTACTATCAATGGGGCCGTAAGGACCCCATGCCTGCTGTCGGAACCGTTTATTTTCCTGGTGCCAGCGGCAATGTTCTGCACACCCAGCCCTCAAGTTTCTATTCGGCCAGCACAGAGCTACTTACAACTTATACTGTAGCCGGTGCCATTGCTGCATCCATCCAAAATCCCACGGTGATGTATTGTGATCATAATACCTCGCCCAACAACTGGCTTCCATCGTTTATCACCAATCTCTGGGACGTGAGCAACACGACGGCAGACGTCTACGACACGCAGGTCACCAAAAGCATCTATGACCCGTGTCCCTATCCTTTCCACGTGCCCAATGCCGGAGTCTACACCGGATTTGTGGACAAATATACTGCAGACGGCACTAATTCGGACATGACTTACTGGAACGTGGCTGAGACGACCTACCACAACGGCTGGAATTTCTACACTGAGCCGGATGCCAGCCGGACTTACAACACCATCTTCGTTGCGGCACAGGGATATTCCACAGCCTCCGGCGGCGGTGCACCTGCGATTACAAGCAAAGAAACAGTGGGCGGCTACTGGACGTCAGGCTACAAGTCAGTAAGTACCGGAAGGGCGGGGGCACTGTATTATTATTACGAATCCAGCGAAAGCAAGGACCTTTCTCCGCTGTCGAACAGCAACGACCACACGGCTCCCTGGACCGGTTATAGCATCATCCCAACAACCGAATAAAAAGACAAGTATCATGAAGAAAACCATCATGACGCTCGCAGGCGTCGCACTGATAATATCCGCATGTAGCAGCGAGAGCGACCAGGAGTCGGTCGACCTGTCTCAGAATATGGCAATGACATTTAGCACACAGTCGCTTACCCGTGCCTCAGAGAAGTCGGCCATTGACGAAGGCGACATGGTGGGTGTCTTTGGCTACCAGGACACTCTGAATTGGAACCAGTGGACGGACAAGACCGCCAATCTGATGTTCAACCAGAAGATGACGGCCGATGCCTCCGCCAATCTCTCCTATTCGCCCGTCCGTTATTGGGTACCGGGCTACTATTATACGTTTTTCGCCTACTATCCTTTCACGGCCACGTCCTCGTCGGCTGACGACAAGTCAACGCCTGTTGTCGTCACGAGCACCCTGATGGGACAAGGTGAGGATGTCATTGTGTTCAATACGCCCGGCAAGTCCGGCGATCAGATAGACTTCATGGTGAGCGACCTCATTACCGACCAGAGCTACGACGGAAGCACGTCAGCCCCCGTTGTCAGCTTCACCCTGCATCATCTGCTGGCAAGCATTTCTTTCTGGCTCAGTCTTGAGCAGGTCAACACCAGCTACAGCGTGACGCAGATTGACTCTGTGGTATTGTCGGGCATCCATACACGGGGACTCTACAACGTGGAAAACGGTACATGGGTACTTTCCGATACATCCACAGTGCGTACGGACAGCTACACTGCTTCCACCGACGACAACGCCCGCTTCCTGCTGCTGCCACAGGAAGTACCTGACAGCACGAAGCTCACCCTCTGGGCCACTTATTCCGGTGGCAGCACAACGAGATTGAAGGTGTCCGCTTATCTCAAAGATTTGAACATCTCCGAATGGACACAGGGTATCAGCACCCTCTACACCTTGAAGCCCGAGGAAAGCAATATCACCTACATTGAATGAACGCGATGAAGAAACTCCAAATACCCTTCCTGACCGCCATGATGCTCATGGTTATGGCCTCTCTGACGTCCTGCTCGTCTGACAACGCCGAAACATCGACAGAGAATGACGTCACAAGACCCATCAGTTTCTCCGCCTACGCCTACCAATATTCTGCAGCCAGCCAGGCCAAGGCTGCCAGCGGGGGAACGGCGGTGAGCGCTGAACAGGCCGCGGCCACACGGGCCGGCACCACGGGCAACATGAACGGCATCAGCGACCTGGCCAACAATGGCTTCGGCGTGTTTGCCATTGCCACGGGAACTGACACTTATGCCAGTGGGGTGGAGGCACCCGACATGATGTACAACGAGATAGTAACTGCCAAAGCATCCGGCGACAGCTATTCGTGGACGTACGATCCGCTGAAATACTGGCCTCAGGGCTATATGAGCTTCTTTGCATACGCGCCATACGCAGAAGTGGCACCAGCCACGGGCATACCCACAGACAATACCGACGAAGGCATCACAGCCTTGACGAGCAACACATCGACGACCGCTCCTGCTGTGAGCTATGCGTTGTCTCCGGATGGTGACAACGTGGACTTGCTCTATGCCAGTAACAGTGACGGTACCGCCATCACCGATTTCACCTATCAGCAACCCGTGAAATTCTATTTCCATCATGCCCTGACCAAGGTGGGAGGCGCTTTGCTCAACGGTGAAACCAGCGGCGGACTCATGGTACAGCTTGACGTGGACCAGGACGGCAATATTACCGGTGGCAGCCAGCCTGAATCTACAAAGATAACCGTCGACAGCATCCTTCTGGAGCAAGTGGGCACCTGTAGCAGTGCCGATGCCACCGACATTGACCGCAACGTGTACACGGGCGGAACGCTTAACCTTTTCACTTTTGCTTTCACTCCCGGCACAACGCAGGCGGTCGGTACTGACGACGCATCCCCCGTTCGCCATCTCATCAAGGTGAGCGGAACCAATGCCAATGGCTCTTTGAGCGAGTCGCTGGCGGAGCCGACTTCCACAAATCCCGCCTGGAACGACATTCCCACCGGTGTCACCACCACGGCACAGAATGCTTATAAAGAAGAGAAGAGTCCCATGCTCCTCATTCCTGCAGGAACTTATCCCGTGCTGCGGGTGACCATCAGTTACACGGTGCGCACTCAGGACAGCAATCTGGAAATTGGTTATTCGCAGATACGTCACACCATCATCAAGGAGTTTGTCCTCGGTCAGCCCTCGCAAGCATCCAAGCGCTATCAGCTCACGTTGCGGATTGGTGTGACCAGCGTAAAGCTCGACGGTTCGACAGACGAATGGACGCTGACCAACAATTCGATGATTTACGACAAGACCACCCAGACCTGGATTCCGGGGCCGAGCATCATTGAGGACGACCCCTCCGGGGATGATGAGGATTATTTATAACCAGCAAAGATGATTCACGACATGAGAAGATATGTTTCCTGCTTGTTCCTGCTCTTGAGCTTCATCGTCAGCTTACAGATCAAGGGAGCGACGACACCGACGATTACCTTGTCGAAAACTGCCGACACGGTGGCGCTCAGTCAATATCGTTACACCCCGCCCCAGGTGTTTGTCTACGACGGTGAAAAGAACGTGACCAATCTTTTCTACATCAACTATTACATTGAGGGACAGGAGAACAACGTGCAGACTGTAGAAGGAAATTCGGTTACCGTGGGTCCTGTTACGGGAACTACTGTCTCCGTGCTGTACGGATTAGTCACCGTGGGAGACAATGCCGGCACCGACAAAATACGTGTCATAGCGAAACCGCGCACCAGCGACTATTCGCAGGTAGAGACTTCCTATACCCTCACGGTGTCGAAGGTGACCCCTGTGGCACATCTCTCACAGGACACCATCATCGCCTACGCCGGTGAAGTGATAGGCTTGCCCACCGCCGTGCTGCTCAACGACGAGGGAGACACCATCACCAGTAAATACTCCGTGGGCTACACCATGAGCGACGGCATAACAGAGTGCAACTACTACAAAGGAAGAAGTGTGCCCGACATGATTAACATACCCGCTGCCACCGGCATCAACGAGTACATCACCATGACCTACACGCCGACATCCGACTATATCAACAACTACGAAATCTACACCAAGACCTATCACGTGAACGTGGTGGAACGGCCTGGCGGTAATATCCCTACAACGATGGACTGGCCGGAAGGAAATACCAAGAACATGGCCACGTTTAATAGTTTCAGACCTTCTAACCCGAGAGTAAGAGACGACTTGGGTAATGATATCACCCAGCTCTTTACCTATAAATATGAAATAGGAAGTTCCTACTCAACTCAAAGCATTGGCATCTGGACTTCCAATGGTTACTGGAATACGTGGTACGGAAATGTCTACGCATACGGTCGCTGGGGGTTCTGCGTGACTATTCACAGCTTTGAAAATATGAATAATCCCGCAGAAAATGACGGTTTCACAACGTGCAGCGACTCCTGTTACCTCAATGTATCCCAGCATCAGGATGGCATCGGGGGCATCAGTGTCGCGGTGACCCCTTCCACCTATTACACCTATTCGGACATACTCAACAAAGACAACTGGTCACTCCCTACCATCACTGTAACCGAGAATGGATATGAACTCACCAATGCATGGAAAGTGATATGCATTCCGGCTGAAGGGGTGACGACAAACCTTAGCCAGAACTCAGGTTTCGGAGACACCTTAATATACAAAGGAACGGTCTATAAAATGTATCCTGCCTACGACTGGGAGTTTCAAGGTGACTGGTACATCGACTACACCAACTATACCGGAACGGCTCCCCGTCTGCTTATCGCTGCCAACAACTGGGGACAAATAGAATATGGCAGAAACGTGCAGGACTATCAACTCATCAAGATGGAATCCCTCACCACCACACTGACGCTCGACCAATATGAGGTTACGGCGAATATTGTGAGCAACAAGCTCGTCGGATTTACGGAGCCGGAGGCAACCATCGTCGATATCAACGGAAAGGTGGTGACCGACCACTTCACGCTGAGCTACAGCATTGATAATGCGGATGAAGCCACGGCTACAGGCATCAGCATTGATTCTTCTACCGGTGCTATTTCTTTTACGGGGACAACCGTGACCAATGCCATTTTGAAAATTCGAGTAAAGGCCACCCCTCTGGCTGCTGACGAGGAAAAGTGGTCGGCACCCAAGGACACCGTATATCAACTCCATCTGCTCCAGACAGATTTATCCTACGAGGTTATTCATGAGAACTATGCAGACACGGCTTCCGTTTACGGCAAGTTCCACTTTTTAGGAGGAGCGACAATGGCATCGGGTACCATCATCAACGGCGTACCGGGCATTTCAGTGCAGTTCGGCAACAGCAGCAATGATGTCTGGGACCTGGAGCAGGGGACTGTTACCGACGACGAAGGCTCCAACAAGGGTACAGAAAATAAGCGATACTTTACGGCAGGTGCGCCGGGGCAGCGGCTCTCTGCTGACGGAGTGCCACAGGACGGCACTTTCCTGGTGCTGCGTCCCTATGCCAACGGATTCCTCACGCTGGACGCGCAGTGGGAAAAGGACAATGTCTACGTGCTGCTGATTGACGACAACGGCGCGGTGAGCCGTTCGCAGAGTTACAAGCCGGCAGCTGATGCCATGGGCGAGTATCGGCTGACTTATCCTCTGATGGCTGGTAAGACTTACTACTTTTTCAACTTCGGAGAGAGCGACGGTACCAACGAACCGTTTAAGTTGCATGGACTGAACTTTGAGCCCGCTTTCCTCGTGACCGACAAGGACAAGGTTCCATCACACCACAGCACGACGTATGTTAACGGCTACACAGGTAACATCAGTGAACTGATTTCGGAAGCCAACAGTTGCGTGAGCTTCTATGTTGATGAGGTGCCCGGCACGAAATCAGGCATTGTGGCTACCGATTACGCCACCGTGGATGAAAGTACCGGTGAGGTGACACCCCTGAAGACGACCTCTGGAATCACAGAAGATACGGTGACCAGTGACGCTGCCGACCGCATTTACCTGAAGGCCAAGGTTTGGAATCGTGAACTGGGCAGCGACGTGTACAAGACCCCCTGGCTCTATCTTTTCGTTTCCAATATTCCATCGTATATCGTAGAGAACGGCGACCAGCCTGCCGTGGGGCAGAAGGTGACAACCGAGAACATCTCCACTCCTATCGTTATGACTTTCGGCGGATGGATAACCGGAGCAGGTCCTTATAAGAAGCTCAATACCAAGACCGGCGTTTATGAGGACATTCTCGATTCCTGGAAGACTGCCAAGACCGATACTGTAGGACAGAACAACATGACCATTGACGGATTCCGTTTTGCCTCGCAAGGCAGTCAGAATGCCGCCGATGAGGACGGTAACAGTTTCCAGGAGACCATCGCTGACGGAAGCCACCAGCCCTGGGAGGTACCCTGCCGGGGCACCTATCTGAAGTTTGAACCTCGTGACAACGGTACGCTCATGGTGTATCTGCTGCAAAACGGCTGCCTCGACTATACGGGCAGCGGACAATGGGATGACGTGAAAAACGGATACAAGTTGAAATACCGTCCCCTCTTCATCGTCGATGAGACGGGTAACGCCGTCAAGCTTGACAACAGCTGGGCCATCGACCCCTCTCTGCTGCCAAGTAACAGCCGCCAGCAACAATTTGCAGGTCGCTTTACGGAAGGTTTATATCGCGCCTACTGGAAGGATGCAACGGTCAGCAGTTTGTTGACGCAACATGGTATCAGCGTGACGACGGACGTAGGTGAAGGCTATGAAGGCTGTTCATTCGACTTGAGTAACTTTAAGAGTCATCCCGATGACCTGGACTCACTGATGACCCAATGGAAGAAGTACGATAATACCAGTGTTTACCAGCGTCAGGAGATTGTGAGGTTCACACAAGGTTATGCCCTTGTGTCGAAGGCCTTTGTGCGCTATACCTTCCAGGTCAAGGCAGGAAAGACCTATTATGTCTACATGAAAGGCTCTAAGCTTTCATGTTGCGGATTCTCCTTCGTGCCCACCTACTATGGACAGACAGCTCCCGAACAGCTCACCGTAGATTTTACGGATAATGACACCTTCTCTGATGTGTTCACGAAGGCCGTGGTGGACAAAAACAACCTCAACACAAAGTCAGTGTCGGCAAAGGGCGCTCGTCGTGCCGCCAGCAGCAACTCAACTTCAACAGAGGAACTTGACAACATCAGTGTAAGGCTGAACCGGAAGTTTACCAGCGGAAAATGGACGGGATTGTGCCTGCCCTTCAGCATCAGCGAGAGCCGCTTCAAGGAGATATTCGGCGACGACGCCCTGGTCATCACTTACGACAGTGTGCAGGGCGACTCGGCTTTCTTCTCTCAACATGTCTACCATCAAATTGTGGCCAATTATCCTTTCTTCATACGTCCGTCAAAGGATGTGGCTGCCGACCAGGTCATTGACAGTGTGACCGTAGAAGGGGATTATGCCGCCAAGGCCATTACCGACAACAATGGCGATTACATCAGTACGGGATTGTTTGCTCCGGCTACCGCACAAAGTGGTTCCTATGTCTTTGCCGGCGACAACATCTACCACCTCAAGACAGCCCGCCAGTTGTCAGCCTATCGCGCCTACCTTAATCCGGCAAGCGCCAATGCGGCACCTTTCACCCACTTTGCCATGATTACAGCTGGGACGGGGACCACGTTGACAGATGAGGATGAAGACAGTCCTGTGACAGGTATCCGTGATTTGTTGGCCGACGAGAGCATCGAGACAGAGAGTACTACCCGACAAGGAATATACAACCTGCAAGGCGTGTTTCTGGGCAGTGACGAGCAATTGCTTGAAAAACTGCCACAAGGTGTTTATATCGTAAACGGAAAGAAATGCGTGGTGACGAGCCACTAAGAAAACTCGATGTCTCTATTCTAAAAGATTACATCGGTGTTGCCGCCGTCCTCCCAGGGGTCTACCTCGGCATCAAATCCACTGCTATTGTCCGACTTGACGTCAGGCAATACGATATTGCCGTCGAGAATCAGCCATAAGTCTTGCGTAACGTAGTCTACGGTTACCTCGCCCTCGTCGGTAGTTTCATAGTATTTTATTTTATCGCCCACATTGAACGTATAAGTCTTGAGAGAACCGTCTTTCAATGTGAAGGCAAGAGTGAGCACGTTGAGCGTGGAGTCACGCTGGGATACGTCACGCTTGTCCTGTGGCAGCCCGAAGCACCGGATACTCATGTTTGTCCATCCGTCTTTCGTAGAGTCATTGTCTAATGTCGATGACCACTTGTCCAGATAGAGATTGCATTTGCCTGCGGATAATTCCGGATGAGAGAGGTAGCAGCCTGCTGCCATGCCCGTGATGGCCCCCGCAAGCCTACTCATATTAGACAGCCCGTCCACCCGGACTTTCACATGGAGTGTGGAGAGCAGCGAAAGCGGTGTTTCCTGTCGGATGACGGTATCCCCCCGTGCCACTTGCACACTGTCAATAGAGAATGTATCCAGTGACACACCGATGTCATCAGGCTCTTGCGCATAGACAGTGGAACCCTCCCACGTGGCGTTGGTGTGGTCTTGCAGCGTGGTGATCTGTACACGGATGGAGTCGTAACTATTGGTATTGTAGAAACGGAGATAGCTGTATTCTGAGGGGGAAAGGTTGAAGGTCATCAACTTAAACGAATCTGCCGAGACGCTGAAAGAGGATGTGCTGACGTCGTTGGTCAGATCGGTTTGAAGTCCGGTGGTCGAACCAAAGAGATAAACGGTCATGCCGGATGGACGATAGCCAAACTCACTGGTCCAGTCGTACTGGAGCATGAGAAGAGCCTCGCTGGAGACCGTCTCGTCTTCGTAGAATTCCCGTCGGTTGAGGAAAGAGTCTTCTCCGCACGACACCCAAGTGAATAGTATCGCAAGGCTTATGCAATAATCTGCGAGAGTAGAAATGAAATGCCTGGTCATGGTGCAGAGTGTTTGATGTGCTTATTGATAACCCAAACCAGAGAAATCTTCAATTTAGTGGGACCCGCATAGAACTTGGTCTTTTTGTAAAGCCGGTGGAGCTGGTTGTTGTGTTGCGGGTCGTTGTAGCGCTTGTTGAAATAGAGAAGCCCGCCAATGGATGCGGAAAACTCCAAATGCAAATGTCTGCCAATGGGCGTGGCGTAGCCATAAGTGAAGCCTGCGGAATAGAAGTGTCCACGGTTGCCCTTGTAGTTCCATTCCAAGTCATAATAGCCTCCTGCTCCATAGAAACCGTAAAATTGGCCGAGCAGCGGATTTTCTTTCGGCGAGCCCCATTGGGTGCGTCGCTTGTGCCATACGCGCCACTCCAAGCCCACTTCCATTACTTCGTATGCACGGGCATAATTATGCCAGGTGTACCAAGGAAAATTGAATTCGGCGTCTAAGCTATATTGGGCATGATTGCCCAGCCATCGCTCCACTTCGATGTTGGGAGTGAGGGCTGCATCGTAAAGCAGATTGGTTTTTACTGCGACGATGGGCTTGTGTTCCGTAGTTCTCATGGAGGCAATGGTGTCATGTCCGTCAGAATCAACGGGCGTTACACCAAGAGCTTGTCCGTAAATAGAAGTTGCGGACATCAAGCCGATAAATACGATTAAGAAAAGTCTTCTCATTATCCAAAACGTAAGTTGGAAACGCCGGAACCAAGCTGCGGAATATGGGCTTCTTACGTCTTTGCAAATTTAATCAAAAAAAACTATTTGCAGAATAATGAACAAAGAAATCTTCTTCCGTGCTGAATTATTTAATAGAAGACGAATAAAGATGACCTGTGATGATTATCAATGGCTTGCGCAATTCGCAAGCCATTTTTTTTGTTAAGACGACGGGCTTGATTTTGCCATGAAAATTAAAAAGACGAACGTAAACCTTGTTCTTCTGAGAAAATTACTTATTTTTGTGATATAGTATTCTTCAATAAAGAAGTTGATGTGACATGGGAAATAATCTTAACTTTGTGGCTATAGACTTTGAAACTGCTACTGCTAAAAGAAATAGCATTTGCCAGATAGGTATTACCGATGTTATTGACGGGAAGCCGCAATCTCCACGTACATGGCTGGTTATGCCACCTGGAAATGAATATTACGATGTCAACATCATGATTCATGGCATACATCCGGAAGATACGAAGAACAGTCCGTTGTTCCCCCAAGTATGGGAAGAAGTCTCTCCGTTGTTGAATGGCAAAATAGTTGTATCTCATAATGTGAGCTTTGATATGTATGCCTTGAGAGATACCTTGGATTCCTATCAGATACCATATCCGGATTTCATATTCTATTGCACATTGCGTTTAGCGAAATATATCATCAAGGGACCTGCGCTTCCTTATAGTTTTAGCCTTGACATTTTACTTGATTTTCTGAATATTCCATTTTCCAACCATCATGATGCAGGAGCTGATTCTCTTGGTTGCGCACAGTTGTTGCTTTATCTGTTGAACTCGGAAAATGCTACGTTGGAGGAGTTAGAAGATAAATATCATTTCATGCATGGTAAGTTTTCTTCTGGCAGTTTCAGCTCTCAACATTCTACGAAGAATTATTGAACTACTTGTCGTCGCTTGTAGAAAAATCTTGTTTCCTGGCAGAGTCTTCCTCGTCCAACAGATAGCCATAGCCCACCTCTTTGATGTCTCTGATGGTAGATTCCTTTTCTGATTCCTGTTCCTTTCCGCTCACATCTATAAAGTCATCTATCTGCCAGTTGCCACGTTCAAAGACCAGTCTCAACATCACAACGTGTGAGGGGAAATTCGTGTCGGTTATCTTCACGCGAGCTGTGGCATGGGTTCGGTCTGTCACTTTGACCCCAAGAAGGTGCATTTCCGGGCGGATAAAGTCTTGGGCCATGCCCCAGTGATTGAAATTCCAGCCGACGATACCTGCTTCAGGTCCCACTTTGGATGCCGCATTCATCACGCGATTGAAATCGTCGGAATATACATTCGTGGTATCGACGGTTCTGGATTCAAGCACTTCCTTGCTTAACTGATGCTTATATAGAGTCTCCACTCGCTGCCTGACTTGTTGTGTCAGAACAGAATCTGTCGGCTCTTTGCTGCTCTTGGAGCACGAGACATTAGCACCCAAGAGCCACAGCGAAGAAATCAGAAGAGACAGCAGCAATGTTTTCATTGATTTTTCAGATTAAAGATTAATACTTCCGTACCTATTAACTTTTCCTGCACCTATCAGTTTTAGATGGCACGTTTATCCGTCACAAAGATAGTGATTTTTTGCGAGTCTCAAATCTGGAAGTGCAACTTTCATTCATTTCAATATTATTCCTTTATATTGCCGTTCGGTAAAACTTAGATTTAAGTGAAATAGTGGACATTCACATTAGTTTCTTCAATTCTTCCAAATCAGGCAGAGCCTCTCGAAGTTCCTTCGGCAGTTCTCTTGAGGTGCGATAGGTAGCGACGCCCATCGGCTTAGTGGTGTCGCGGAAGGACAGTTCGACAATTTTGTCTGATTTTGACTTGCAGAGGATGATGCCGATGGATGGGTTCTCTTCCGGTAGTTTCACGTATTCATCCAATGCGGAGAGGTAGAAGTTGAGCTTACCCGTATATTC
Organism: Prevotella sp.; assembly: GCA_050946475.1. Taxonomy (GTDB): domain Bacteria; phylum Bacteroidota; class Bacteroidia; order Bacteroidales; family Bacteroidaceae; genus Prevotella. Next base: position 3,331 of record JBMNUW010000032.1, on the reverse strand, counting down.
CGGTTTGAACTCACCCCGTTTCAGTTCAAAGGCAACAAGACTTTTCAGACGACGGGAGAAGAAAAGCAAATCAATATAATAATCATGGTCATCCACTGTCAGCCGATATTGATTGCCCATAAAGGCGAAGTCCTTGCCAAAGGCCATGATGAAGTTCTTGATGTTCTGGACGATGCTCTGTTCTATCTCCCGCTCGTCAACTTCTTCCGGATCCTCGATGTTGATGAAGTCCAGAAGATATATTCTTGTGAAAAGTTGATTGTTTCCATGACGTTCCCTTTTTCGGCAAAGTTATAAAAATTATCCCAAAGGTTATCTTGTTGTACAGACCGTTTTACCGGTTACTTAGATTTTAGTTTATTGCTTTTGTGTTTAATGAACGGATATTCCATGTTATTTTCGTATATTTGCATCAAAAGACGATTAAGGCTATGTATGAGAAGAAAATACCTATGAATCTCGACTGCGGGGTGGAGATAACCCAACGGGCCATCGGTGGCAAATGGCGCCCTTATGTCATAGACTATATCACGAGGGGCTTTCACCGTCCCTCCGACTTGCAGACTGAGATACCGGGCATCACCAAGCGAGTGCTCCATCAGACATTATCCGACTTGCTCGACCTGAGCATTATTCGCAAGGAGGTGTATGACGAAATGCCCCCTCGCGTGGAGTATTATCTGACGGAGCGGGGAGAGAGCCTGGTGCCCATTATACGCATGATGCACCAGTGGGGTGTAAAGCATCATGACCTCTATGATGACCTGGGAGCTGTCCGGAAAGACGACTCGCAAGAATAGCTTTTGATATCCTGTTGTCACAGAATGCCCGCCGCAAGAGAATATGTTGCGGCGGGCATTCTGCGTTTTATAAATGGGGATAAATTTATCACCCTGTAAGGGTAAAATTTATCACTGTTCAGAAGTTTTTTGCTTCCGTACATTCTTGGTAATTTTGCAGTGCGAAAGGCAAAGACAACTTTCGAAGAATTAAGGAAGGTAGTTGATGAACGGAACTGTTCACAGCTGCAATAAGGAGAAAAACAGTATGAAAATCAAGGCAGTAGATCATGTGGCACTTACGGTGCCCGACTTGCAGGAAGCCACGCGTTTCTTCGAGCAAGTATTCGACGGAAAAATTATGGTGGACGGTCCTTCTGAGGTGGAGGCTGCCTGGGCAGGTCCTTGGGCAGAGACAGCCTTCGGTCTGCCAGAGGGTGGCGTCGTCACCGCCAGGAGGGTGATGAACATCGGCGGTACGACCAATATTGAACTGTTCTGTTTCAACGGTACGACGCATCAGCGGCCTGCTCACACCTACGATTACGGCTTGCAGCATTTCGCTGTTCGGGTGGAAAGTCTGTCAGAGGTCGCTCGCCGTATACTTCTCGCTGGTGGCAAACTTTATGCAGACCCGGGCACAGTGGAAGCTGTTCGCAACGGTCAAGGCCCAGAAAAGGGATGGATGTATGTGGAAACTCCGTGGGGAAGTGTGATAGAACTTGTAACGTTTAAGGAGGCATAAGATATATGAAAGTATTATTAGTAAACGGTAGTTCTGTAAAAAACGGCAACACTAACATTGCTCTCGAAGAGATGGCTCGCACGTTTGAAGCCATGGGTATCGAGACGGAAATTTTCTGGATTGGTAACCGGCCAATCCGAATGTGCATTGACTGTAAATGGTGCAAACGCACAGGCAGTGGCCGGTGCCGTTTTGACGATGATGTTGCCAACGAACTTCTTCAGGAGGTGGAGGAAGCTGACGGACTGGTGTTCGGTTCGCCGGTTTTCTACGGGCAGCCCAACGGCGGTTTGCTGTCACTCATTCAGCGTATGATGTATTCCAACGCCAAGGCTTTCTATCACAAGCCCACGGCTAATGTCGCCGTATGTCGTCGAGGTGGTGCTACGGCTGCTTTCCAGACCATGAACATGGCTTTCGAGATGGTGAATACCTACCTTGTCGGCTCTCAATATTGGAACATCGTGTATGGAGAGGCGAAAGGCGATGCCGCCCACGACCTGGAGGGTTTACAGACCATGCGTACACTGGCACGTAACATGGGCTGGCTGTTGCAGAAGATAGGCGACGCAACAGACCGGCCAGAGATGGAGCCGACCTACCAGAAATACAATTTCATCCGCCTCTCCGAAGAGCAGGGAGCGGAAAACACTCCTGGTAAGTGAAGAACAAAATATTTCTTATAGGTGCAGTCTCCGCATTTCCATGAAGCGCAATATGCTTTCGAGCATTTTCATTCGCGGCATTTCCACGCCCACTTTTTGTGCTTCCTCTATGGCCCGATGATAAATGTAATGAATTTCCATCGGTCGATAATAATCCCAGTCAAGACGCATGCTGGGGGAGTAGGGACGCATGTGCTCTGTCATGTCGATGAGCGCATTGATGTCCTTCTCGGACAAGTTTGCACCATAACCATTTGCTGCCGCCACGACTTCGTTCATCATGTCGCGTACCAGTTGCAGGGAATATTCGTTGGCAAGGATACTGTCTGTCTGAGCTTGAAGCGCCACGGAAAGTCCGTTGAAAGGCATGTTCCACATGGCCTTTCTCCACCGCCCCTGCTGATAGTCCACGGTATTTGCCTTCACTCCGGCCTCGTTGAAATCTTCGGCCACCTTTTGCACCGTCTCTTCTGAACCGTTGTAGTTGGCAATGTTAAGTGTTCCGTAGTCAAGATGGCGTATGGTGCCGGGCGCGTTTTTTGCGGCGCAGATAAAGGCAAGTCCAGCGGCAAGATGTACTTGGGGAATCATGGCTGCCACGTCTGCTTCCACGCCGATGCCGTTCTGAATGAGCAAGACGAGCGTGTCGGGCTTGAGCAGCGGAGGCAGCAATTGCCTCAACAATTCGTTTTTCGTGGTTTTCAACGCTACTATCACCACATCGCAAGGCGGCATTTCGTTTACGTCGTCGTATGCATTCACCTCGCGAAGGGCGAAGTCGCCGTCCTTAGAAATGACTTTCAGACCGCGTTCCTTCACGTAACGATAATCGTTGTGGAGAAGAAAGTGAACCTCCTTGCCGGCCTTTGCCAGTCTTGCTCCATAGAAGCCTCCGATGGCTCCTGTTCCTACAATTGCGTATCTCATGACTTGTTCCTCGTTTATGGTTTTTGTCTTGTTGCAAAGATACAAAGGAAAAATTTAATTTCGTTTATCCAGTGGTCAAATTATGTTTTTTGGCGAATTCAAATAGCAAGTGCAAATTTACGAAAGCTTTTCGTTAAAGCATTCTATAGGTGTGTCAAAATTTAATTTTTCTCTTGGTCGCCTGTTAATTTTATGCATAATCCGGTTCACATCTT
>JBMNUW010000031.1:0-25559 GCA_050946475.1 Prevotella sp. | reverse complement strand
GAGGCTTGGTATTCCTTGCAGGGAGTGCGGTTGAACGGAAAACCGACGTCTCCTGGAGTATACATCCACGGGAACCGTAAGGTATTGGTGAAATAGACTTTCTGCTGGACTTGGTGGTCATTATTTTTCCTGTTTCTCTCTTATAAGTAAGGCTTTCAATGTTCAAAACCGAGGAATTAATAATGGAGGTATGGTTATGGTGACTCAAAGTTTTTCCTTTACCCATGAACGGTCTGAAACTAAAAAAGCGTACCCACCACGGGCACGCTTTTCCATTATCCTGACCGGAATAAAATGTTCCGGCCTTCTTTCACCTAAAAACATAAACTGCTAAATAGTTCTCTTTACCAATTTGTACTATCAACCTAATGAAGATCTAATGATGAATCCAAATGCTTGCTTGTAGTATATAGTGTTATGTTGTTGCTAATTTTTAAAGACTGATTTCCGCGCCTTTTAATAGCTTACTTAGCTAATGCTGCGGTTTTCAATCTTCGGTACGAGGGGCGCGTTTCTGAATTTTCTTCTTCGACTTGCTTTTCGAAGTCACATTCTTACGTGCAACTTTCTTGCTTGTGAACTTGTTGTACTGAGTCGTGGAAAGCACTTTTTTCAGCTCTTTGTTGTATTGCTGCTGATTCTGGCTTCTTGATTTTGACTTGTATTTATTATTCAGAGTACGCACCTTTTTCTGTTGGGTGGATGTCAAATCGAGATCATCGAAACTACTCTCATCCAAAATCTGCACCACTGCAGGTTGTTTCTGCATGCTTTTCTTCTGCGTTGGTTTCTGTGCCATGGCTGCCGTCATTGAGGCTAGCATCATGAACATTAGCATGATTTTTTTCATCTCTCTAATCATTTAAATGTTTAACATCGTATTTTGTCGTTGTCGTATAAGATACTTTTTGCGGCTTGTTAGAAATGATTTACAGTAGTGGAAAATATTCTGTTGGAACTTTGTCCATCTTTACTGTGTATCAGTTTCTTTTTAAATACGTTGCAAAGTTAAGCACAAAATGGAGATGGAAGAAATTTTATCAGCAAACTTGGATATGTAATCAACGGACGGGCTGAAATAACAATTTTTAGTTTTAGGCAGGGCGGTAATATCAATGTGTTTTGTAAGGACTAAGAAGCCTTACACGTCGAAATATTTGGTGAGGATATCTTTTGCCCTTCCGTCGCGATTGTCGATGTCTTGAATGATGTGGCCGTTTTCCATTAATGCTACGCGACTGCTTATGTCCACAGTGTGCTGTAAATTGTGGCTGCTGACGAGAATGGTAGCACCGACATATTGATGATAGAAAGTGAGCAACTGCTTTAACTGGTGTTGACTTGAAGGGTCAAGAAAGTTGAACGGTTCATCAAGTATGACCAGTTGAGGTTGTGAGTAGAGGGCGGAAACGATACCTATTTTTTGCTTGTTACCGGCACTGAAGTCACGAATGAGTTTCTTCTGATTAAAAAGTTCGGAAGTGGCGAATTTCAGAAGATGATGTCGCAAGGAGATGGATTCGTCTGTTGTTTTCTCGGTTTCTGTTTCCTTGTCTGTTTCGGAGAAAAGGGGAGCATTGTTGTCATCTTTTTGCTCTTCTTGACCGTCTGCGGAATGGTCTTTGTTTTCAATGGAACTTAACTCTGCATAAATTTGAGGCCATTTGATTGGCGCGAGTCCGTTCACTTTGCCGACAAAGTCGAGAAATTCTTCGGGAGTGAGAAAATCGATAAGGAAACTGTCATCCAGAAAGCATCCCGTATGATCTTTCCATTGTTCCGACTGGGCGGGATTAATGGTCGTGCCGTCACAGAAATCCATGGTTACATCTCCTTCGTCTGCTTTGAGCAGATCGAGCATTAATCGGAAAAGGGTGGATTTACCTGCTCCATTATTGCCCACCAGACCGAGAATTTCACCATCTTGAATGGTAAATTCATCAATGTCTACTGCTGTTTTTTCGCCGAATTTTTTTTTGAGGTGATTGATGTATATCTTCATGGAGTAAAAGTGTGGGTAAAAAGAGAAATATTGCAGGAAGTCGGGATGGGTAGTTTATTTAGTCCGTCACTAATCGTCAGATTTTCTCTCTGTAGCGGAGTAGTTTATATTGTAGGCTTTTGCTTGTCGGAGTGCTTGTTTCACGTCGGTAACGAGCCCCATTGGGGTAGCACGGTCTGCCTTGATGGAAACCGTCATCCTGTCCTGGTCTTCGGGCTGCATGCGGTTTCGCTCGGCGCTGACATAATCTGCTACTTCGTCTGCAGAAGCAAACTTGTCGTTTAATTGTATGCGGGGCCGGTCGCCAGCCGTTGCATGAAGGTAGGCGGCGGGTTTGCCGATATAGATATACGTAACACATGACTTCTTTGTCAGACGTGTCAGCTCTGTTCCTTGTGGCGCACGGTATTGCACCTTGACAGCCACTTTCTGCATGTGGGTAACAATCATGAAAAAAAACAGCACGGAAAACACGAGGTCAGGCAAAGAAGCGGTATTGAGACCTGGCACACGGTGTGGTTGACGCTTAATGAGACTCATTGCATGCCTCCTTTCTCTCCGTTGTATTTTTCGGCAATGCGCATGGGACAAGTCGTCTTGATGGTATTGCGTTCCTCGGGAGTCAGTTTTTTGTAGCTGCGTCCGTAACGTTGCAAGGCTCTCTCGTTGCGCCATTGGTTATAGGCCGCCACCATTTCGTTTTGCAAGGTGAAATAGGTGTTGTAGCTGGCGCGAGGATCCGTATCAATAGTGATGAGATGGTCAGGCCCCAGTCGGCGTATAAAATTCGCCACCCGAGGACGCACCTGTTTTGCCTTCACATCCTTGTTATCAATAAAGACTCGGTTATCGGCGGTGATGCGTACTTCCATCAGTTTATTTTTGTTCACGGCAGTCTCTACCTGTTCCTGCTTTTCTGCAGGCGGCAGCTGGCGTGTCAGTCCCTTGTCAATGTCCATTGAGGTGGTGACAAGGAAGAAGATGAGAAGCATGAACGATATATCCGCCGTAGAGGTGGTGTTCAGTTCCGGTAGCGTATGTCTGCGATGACCAAACATCATGGTTTCTTTCTATAGTATCGTGTGGCGCCGAAGATAATGGCTCCGGTAGCGACGAGAATCAGTATGAGAGTGGTGTTGATGAGCATATCGGCAGTCTTAAGCCAGAAAGTTCCGTCAAAAAGTATGCCGTTGATGGTCATTGGTTTGCTTGAACCGAGAGCGAACGTGACAATCAGCAGAGCGGCTACGCCGATGATAATGCTGTATCCGATTTTCTTCACGGGGATGTTATTCACCATGCGTTCACCCCGGCCTCTTACCTTTAGTGCCCTATAAACGGACCATCCGCTGAAGAAGAGAGCGGCTACCAGGATGAGGGTAATGAGGCCCAGAAGTGCGTCAGTGAAAAGAGGTGCGTTGAAGTTGGGATCGTCAGCATAGGGACGGTCATATCCCACGAACCAGAACAGCACAAACACAATAGCCGTCAAGACCACCATGGCGTAGAGCACGGTAGTGGAAAGTCGTTCGGACGACCAATGTTTCCAGTCTGGTTTATTCATGGCGCATATGATATTTTGTGACGGTATCAAGAAGCGTGATGGCACTTTCCTCCATCTGGGCGGTGAGATGCTCAATCTTTGAGAGAATGTAATTGTAGAACACCTGAAGAATGAGAGCGGCAATGATACCGAATATGGTGGTAATAAGGGCTACCTTCATGCCGGCAGCCACGATGGTGGGACTGATGTCTCCGGCCTGCTGAATCTGGTCAAAGGCGATGACCATACCTATCACCGTACCGAGGAAGCCGAGTGAGGGAGCCGCTGCGATGAAAAGGGTAATCCAACTGCAGCCTTTCTCCAAATTGGCACTCTGTACGGAGCCATAACTCACGATACAACGCTCGATGTCCTCCATGCTCTCATTAATTCGGTCGATAGCCTGGCGACACAGAGCAGCCACAGGGCCGCGAGTAGAGTTGCAGAGGCTGCGGGCGCCTTCAAGGTCGTCTGCGTCTATTTTATTGTTCAGCTCGGACATGAATTTCTTGGCATTTATCTCAGACAGACTTAGATAGATAATACGTTCGATGCAGAAGGCAAGACCCAGAATGAGAGCCAGAGCCACGAGTGACATAAATCCGGCGTTGCCTTCTATGAACTTTGTTTTCAGGGCCTTATGAAAACCTGTGCTCTCTACCGGAGCTACATCAGCAGTGTCAGAGGCTAAAGCCTCGTCCATAAATTCCTCTTCGTCTGCGCTGTCGGCAGGAGCCTGGACACTGTCAGACGGAGCAGGGGAAGCCTTAGCGTCAGTTGCTGATGAGGCTGACGTCGCGGCAGGAGCGGCAGCTTGCGGTTGTGGCTTGCCAGTGGAAGGCTGCTGGGCACTGATAGCTGTAGTGGCGCTACAGAACATAAGTGTTATGATGAGACTTGCTATTTTTGTTTTCATCATGTTGTTGTTTTGTCGTGACTTTTGGTGTTGCCGACATGGGGGACAGGCGGTCACACCTTATTATATAAGATGATGCAAAGTTATATAATTTGGAAAGAACCTCCAAAGGAAATAAGGAAATTTATCGTCTCGAAAGCCTGCAAAATAGAGACATAAAGGCTAGTGCACCGGAGCCGAGCTGCTCCGAACGGAATCCGTGCACGATGCGGGATTAATGAGCTCGGTTCCTTGTCCGTCCGGCTTGATTATATTTCATGTCTGGAACTTCATAAAAAGACAAACGGCCCGACAGGGAAAACCTTGTCGGACCGTTTGTCTTTATTATAGGGTATTCTTGTCAGCTGAAAGATTTAGCGCAGACCCCGTCCGTGGCAGTTCTTGAATTTCTTACCGCTGCCGCAGGGGCAGGGATCATTGGGTCGTGGCAGACGCTCCTTTACAATGGGCTGACGAACGGGTCGACCCTCACCACGGGTGTCTTGTGAAGCGGCACGGCGCTGTGCTTCTTCTGCCTCGTCGAGGTTAACCTTCTGTTCGTTGTAGCGCTGGGCATGCTGCTCGGGAGCAGCCTCCTGCACGGGAGCCTGCTGCACCTGTACTGGAATCTGACCACGCATGAGGAACGAAGCAATGCGGTTGTACATGTCGTCAATCATCTGGTCCCAGAGCTTGGCACTTTCCAACTTGAACACAAGAAGCGGGTCTTTTTGCTCGTAACTGGCATTCTGTACACTGTGACGCAGTTCGTCGAGCTGGCGAAGATTCTCTTTCCAGTCGTCGTCAAGAACGCGGAGAATGATGAACTTCTCAAACTCCTTTACAATATTCTTGCATTCCGTCTTGTAGGCCTCTTCGAGGTTGACACGCAACTGAATGAGGTGGCGACCGTCAGTGATTGGTACCACGATGAACTCATAGATGTTGCCTTGGTTTTCGTAGACCTGCTTGATGACGGGCATCGCATCAGCCTGAATGCGGTCGGTCTTGCGCTTGAAGGCTGCCATAGCCGACTGGAAGGCACGCTCGGCGAGGTCGGACTTATTACCGTTTTCAAATTCGTCGGCATTGAAAGGAACTTCCATGGAAAGAACCTGAAGGAACTGCTCCTTGGCGCCCTCGTAATCATTTTTCTCGATGATGCTCACTACGCGGTCCCAGATAATGTTGGCGATGTCCATTCCCAGACGCTCGCCCATGAGGGCATGGCGGCGCTTCTCATAAATGACGGTGCGCTGTTTGTTCATCACATCATCGTATTCGAGCAGGTGTTTACGGATACCGAAGTTGTTCTCCTCAACCTTCTTCTGGGCTCGCTCGATGCTCTTGGAAATCATCGGGCTTTCGATGCGCTCTCCATCTTCGAATCCCAGGCGGTCCATAATCTTGGCGATACGCTCGGAACCGAACTTACGCATCAGGTCGTCCTCGAGCGATACGTAGAATACCGAAGAGCCCGGGTCACCCTGACGTCCGGCACGACCACGCAACTGGCGGTCAACGCGGCGGCTTTCATGACGGGTGGTACCTATGATGGCCAGACCGCCGGCAGCCTTCACCTCGGGGGTGAGCTTGATATCGGTACCACGACCGGCCATGTTGGTGGCGATGGTCACGGCACCCTTGCCGTCGTAGGAACGTCCGGCTTCTGCCACAATCTGTGCTTCCTTCTGGTGGAGCTTGGCGTTGAGCACCTGATGAGGAATCTTGCGCATGTCGAGCATCTTGGAAAGCAGCTCGGAGATTTCCACTGAGGTGGTACCCACCAGACAGGGACGACCCGAATTGCGCATCTTCTCCACTTCCTCGATTACAGCGCGGTATTTCTCGCGATTGGTCTTGTAGACCCTGTCGTCCATATCGTTACGAATCACAGGCTTGTTGGTCGGGATTTCCACGACATCGAGTTTATAGATGTCCCAGAACTCACCAGCCTCTGTCGAAGCCGTACCGGTCATACCTGCCAGCTTGTGGTACATACGGAAGTAGTTTTGCAGGGTGATGGTGGCATAGGTCTGCGTGGCAGCCTCCACTCTGACGTGCTCTTTGGCTTCGATAGCCTGGTGCAGTCCGTCGCTCCAGCGACGTCCCTCCATGATACGTCCGGTCTGCTCGTCCACAATTTTCACCTCACCGTCCATCACGACATACTCGTCGTCCCTGTTGAACATGGTGTAAGCTTTGAGCAACTGTTGCAGCGTATGCACACGCTCACTCTGTACGCCATATTTATTGAGCAGGTCGTCTTTCTTGTCGAGACGCTCCTGGTCTGTCAGGTCTTTCTCGTTTTCAAGCTCAGAGAGCTGGGCAGCAATGTCGGGCAACACGAAGAGGTCCTTGTCTTTCACCTGGTCAGCCATCCATGCCTGTCCCTTGTCGGTGAGGTCTGCGGAGTTCAGCTTCTCGTCTACTACAAAGTAGAGGGGCTCGATGGCCTCAGGCATACGCCGGTTGTTGTTCTCCATGTAGATTTCCTCTGTCTTCTGCAGTCCGCTCTTGATGCCTTCCTCGGAGAGATACTTGATAAGTGCCTTGTTCTTTGGAAGTGCCTTGAAGGAGCGGTAAAGTGCCAGGAAGCCTTCGTCTTGCAGTGCCTGGTCGTTCTTTTCGCGTCCTGCGCTTATCTTGGCCTTTGCTTCAGCCAGCAGGTCGGTGGCCTGCTTGCGCTGTACCTGATAGAGGCGTTCCACGAGGGGCTGGTACTCCTCATACATCTGGTCGTCGCCCTTTGGAATAGGACCGGAGATGATAAGCGGGGTGCGGGCATCGTCAATCAGCACGGAGTCTACCTCGTCGACGATAGCGAAGTTGTGGCGACGCTGTACGAGGTCGGATGGGGAGAGCGCCATGTTGTCACGCAGATAGTCGAAGCCGAACTCGTTGTTCGTTCCGAAAGTGATGTCTGCCTGATAAGCCTTGCGACGGGCGGCGGAGTTGGGCTGATGCTTGTCGATGCAGTCCACGGAGAGTCCGTGAAATTCATAGAGCGGCCCCATCCACTCGGAGTCACGCTTGGCAAGATAATCGTTTACGGTGACCATGTGCACGCCGTTGCCCGTCAGGGCATTGAGGAACACCGGGAGCGTTGCCACGAGGGTTTTACCCTCACCGGTGGCCATCTCTGCGATTTTACCTTGATGCAGGGCGATACCGCCGAAAATCTGTACATCATAATGGATCATGTCCCATTTGATTTTATTTCCGCCGGCGGTCCACTCGTTATGGTAGATGGCTTTGTCACCGTCTATAGAGATGAAGTCGTTTTTAGGGTCGGCTGCGAGCTCGCGGTCAAAGTCGGTAGCCGTCACTACAGTCTCTTCGTTTTGGGCAAAGCGACGTGCGGTATCTTTCACAATGGCATAGGCTACAGGCATCACCTCGTCGAGTGCTTTTTCAAGGGCGTCGAGCATGTCCTTGTCCAGTTTATCGATTTCATTGAAGATTGGTTCGCGCTCGTCAATAGGTGTATCTTCAATCTTTGCCTTCAGCTCTTCAATCTTTTCCTTGAAAGGCTTGGCGGCGTCCTGGACGTATTTTTTTATTTCCTTCGACTTGGCTCTGAGTTCATCATTGCTCAGTTTCTCGATTTCGGGATAGGCAGCCTTCACCTTGTCAACGAGAGGCTGAATGAGCTTCATGTCCCGACTGGACTTGTCACCGAACAGTGACTTCAAAATTTTAGTGAAATTCATATTGTGGATTACTTGTTTTCTTACTGAGTTGCAAAATTACGAATTTTATCCGTAACACGCTTATATTACGACATTTAATTTTTAGGGGGGACAACGTAAAAGTGAGTTGTCGATGAATGTCTGCCTTCGTCGACGTCACGATGCGAAGGGTCAGAACATTGGTTCAGCCTGGCATGCGTTGGGTGCTCTGATACGGATGGCTTTGGCCACGGTTGGCGCAATGTGGTCAACTGTGACAGGAGTCTGAATGTGCCGGGCTTTTATTCCGTTGCCCATGAATATGACGGGGAATGGAATGAAGGCGGCCCGTGAAGTATATGTCTGGAGATTTTCTTCGTTGAGCAGTTTCCATCCCGGAGTTACCTCCACGATGATGTCGCCGCTGCGCGAGGGATGGAAGCCGTTACGCTGTTTGCGGATGTCGTCGTTGCCGGCAAGGAGCCTTTCGCTCGTGTATACATCTGCAACGCCTGCACATTGTACGAGAAATTCCTGGCAACGGTTAAGCACCTCGCTCATGCTCACGCGCTTTTGCTCGATGAGACGATGGTTCAGAAACATCTGATTGGCGAAGCACTGTTCCACATAGCGTCCCTGGCCATAGATGGCACTGAGGTACACATTGAGCAGCGATGCGGTCCTGTTGATGTAGAATGTACCTGTAGGAATGTGATAACGACTCAGGTCAACCGGTTGTTCGTCGGTGTAGCCGGTAGAAGTGACGACGAAAAGCACGCGATTGATTCCTACCTGCTTTTCAATGCCGCTGATAAGACGTGCCAGGGTGTTGTCGAGTTGCATGTAGACGCTTTCCATTTCCGTCTGCCAGTGAGTCACGGGCGAGCCGTCGGGCTTGGTAGCGGAAAGTGTCAGACAGAGCAGGTCGGAGACGTCGTCGCGCCCCATGGCGTTGGCAGTGACAGCCTGAAGTGAGGCGTCCACCACGTGGTCGTTGAGGTGCAGGTCTTCTTTTTTATTGTGTTTTGTAAAGTGCAGATCGTTGTAGGCCTGAAGCCATTTTGGAAATTTGGCATTGTAGAATGAAGAGCCGGTCCAGCGTCCGTCACTACCTATCCAGTAAGCTCCGTCGGCAGCATGACCGGCGGAAAGCACTGCTGATTCACGGTCGGCAGCAAAGGCGTAGACAATGGAGGCTCCGTCGGAACTGACTTTCATTTCGTCGCCTACGGTCGAGGTGAGCAGCCGTGTCGGTCCGGGCACGCTTTTGCTGTCAAGGGTGCTGCTCACGGGCTGAAGGGTGGCTCTGTCGAGCCAGCGTTCACCGACGATTCCGTGATAGTAGGGAGAGGTGCCCGTGGAAAGCGTGGCGGCAGCCGAAGCGCGGTCTACGGGTGAAAAAGGATAGGCTCCGCCCTCATAGACCAGCCCCTGCTGAAGCAGTCTGCGGAATCCCTGGGGCGTGTAAAGGGGTGAAAACGCCTCCATGTAATCTGACCGCAACTGGTCAATGGTGACGCTCACCACCAGTCGGGGAGCCAACTGGAAGGCCTGGAGCTCTGCGGACGTGAGGGCCGCTATGATGAATGCCAAATATCTCATGATGTGATGTCTCTTTGCAAAGAGAATGCCAAAAAGCAAATTACGGCTACAAAATTAATAATAAATATTGCAATTGGAAAATGAAAGAGAAGTTATTTATGAATAATTCATCGTTTTTTTTGAAGAGTTAATGAGTTAGTAGCATGGACGGAGTACAAGTCTTGCCAGTCTTGCCGGAATCGCGTGATATAAGTATCAGAATTGTGCTTTTGGGTTTTTAATGACAGAATATTATGCCATAATTAATGCTTCCTCCCGCAGTAAATGATGCTTATTCACAATGAAAATGATGCTTATTCACAATGTAATTGAAGCACAATACCTATGTGTATGATGCTTCTTCCCTTTGTAAATGATGTTTCTTCCTGCTGTAATAGATGCATCTTCTTGATGTACTCTGGGAAAGTCATGAACTTCTCCCGGCCGGATCACAATTGAGCTTCGGCTGGGACAAGATTGAGCCCCACGTGAGTGACATTCTTGTCCCACCTGGGGCTCAATCTTCTCCCACCTGAGTCTCAATCTTGTCTCAGTTGGGACAGACCATCAAAAAATAAGCTTGAAGACTTAAAAGATATTTTCAGCTCAGTCTTATCATCAAGCGCCAGTACGCTTATACATAATCTTCTTTGAGAAATTGGTTTGAGTACTCTTCGTCGTTCCGTCAAAGTACATCTTTTCCGGTAGTGACAATGGTATGAGGATGATAGTGGAGTAAAAATGTCTTTGTGGTGCGAATCACATGACGTTATTGAGGGGTGGCTGTGGCCGGCGAGTCATCCGCTGATTGTGCAAGAGCCTTTAGTCCTTCGGGTATTTGAACCTGGTCGCAACAGATACTGTTGAGTTTGTCAGTGCCTTTCTTGGTAATGCGAAAAAGCATGCTTCTTCCGTCTTCTTTGCAGAACATCCGTCTTACTAGTCCGTTGTGTTCCAGATTGGATATGACCTTTGATGTGTTCGAGGGCGTCAGCCCAAGTTGGGCGGAAAGTTCTCCTGCCGACATTTTGTCATGTTCGGAAAGCAGGCAAAGCAACATCGCTTCGTTCAAGTTGATGCCGGCTATTTTGTTCAGCTGCATCTCGAACGAAACGATGGCTCTGTAATATTTTCTGATTTTACAGATACAAGATTTATTCATCTTCAATCATACAAATTGTTTTTTCAGGGACGTGCCATGTGCGCACATGACACGCCTCCCTTAGTTCATAAAAGCACCTTCTGGATGGCCTCGTCCATCTGGCTGCGACTCATGGCACCCACTTGCATTTGCGGGTTACCATCCTTGGGAATGAAGAGAAGGGTAGGTATGGAGCGGATGCCGAATACGGCTGCCAGCTCTTCTTGTTGGTCGACATCCACCTTGTAGACGTCAATTTTCCCGTTGTATTTTTCCGCCATCTCTTCAACGATGGGTGCCGTAGCCTTGCAGGGACCGCACCAAGTGGCATAGAAGTCGATGAGTGCCGGCTTGTCGCCCTCAAAGATCCACTCCTTGGGATGGAGTTCATAGTTCATCACCAGTCTCTTGAAATCAGCCGTGGTGAGCTCTTTTACGTTCATAGTTGTTGTTTTCCTTTCTTTTTGTTTCGTCGCGCCGTTCTGTCCGATGTTCCTGTTCTCCGTCGTCTTGGTTTTTTCTTCTGATGCGGAAACTTCCCGTTGCTGACCGTCAGCGGACTTGTTTGTTGTCCCCGAAGGCTGGCAGGCTGTGAGGCCCACGGCCAGAATTGCGGTCAGAATGCGTGATGTTAAGTTCATAATAATAGCCTTTTAAAACCTGGTGCAAAGATAGAAGATATTTCGGAATCAAACAAATTTCCATAGGAAAATTAATAAGGTTTAAACGCTATTTAACGAAATACGAGCCTAAGTTAACTATTTCCAACGGAAAATATATATTTCCGATGCTTGTTCCGAGTATTTTCCAGTGTTTTTCCTCCTGAGATAAAGTAAAGTCGTAAAAGCGGCATATTATGGTGATTTTTTTGTCATTCTTACTACAGGTGTGACGTTATCTGTTGAACTTTGATAATCAACGAGCAAATGAGGAAAGCTTGCGGACTGGCAATCTGAGCTGTTTTTCTGTAAATTATTTCTTAAAAAAAGACAGAAAAAAATTGCTTTTCCGAATATCTTTATCTAACTTTGCAGAAACAATAATAATTTGGAAGGGAATAATGAACACGGAAGAAGTTGAACAAAAAAAGGCCGTTTACCGTTCATTGGTAAGTCCCAGTATGATGGACGACCTTGAGAAAAGGATAAGGGACAAGATTGTAACGCAAAAAAAATACCTTGACAAGGGCTATTCTGCTAAAAAGCTCGCCGAAGATCTCGGCACCAACACTCGATACATTTCAGCGGTGGTGAACGTGCGCTTCCACATGAACTATACGTCATTTGTCAACCTTCATCGCATCAAGGAGGCTATGGAACTGATGGTGATGCCCAAATATCAGAAGTTGAACATGGAGGAATTGTCCGACATGGTGGGCTTCTCCAATCGCCAGTCGTTCTATGCCGCTTTCACCAAAGTGGTGGGGACGACACCGAGAAGCTATAAAGTTGCAAACGCCGTGGAACCCGGAAAGCGGGGGCGTTATCGGAAGGTGCGTCTTGACGAACTGACACCCAAGACGGATACAATAGGTGCAAAGTAAAAAATGAAAGACCTGAATATCCGAACTGGCAGCAACGGGGAAAATTTTACGTTCGCCGGAGAGCGTTTTGCGGACTTGCAGATGTTGCGCTATCGGCTCAACGGATTTGAAAGTCTGACGCTCCAGCAAAAAAAGTACATTTTCTATCTCGCTAAGGCGGCTCTTTCCGGTCGTGACATTACCACCGACCAGCAGGGAGCCTATAACCTCGACATCCGCCGTATGCTTGAAACAGTGGCTGAATATTATCCCGGTGATCGTACCGACGAAAATTTCAAGGCCATGGAAGTCTATCTCAAGCGCGTGTGGTTCTCCAACGGCATTCACCATCATTATGGTTGTGAGAAGTTTCAGCCCGCATTCACTGAGAAGTGGCTGCGCGAGGCGGTCATGGCCGTGGCTGAACATCTGCCCTTGCGCCGCTACGAGAGCGCGGAGGAGATGCTTGCGGTGCTCCAGCCTGTAATCTTTGACCCGAAAGTGCAGGCTAAGCGCGTGAACCAAAACGACGGAGAGGATCTTGTGCAGACGTCAGCATGCAATTTTTATGAAAGCGTCAGCATGAAGGAAGCCGAAAACTTTTACCAGCAGAAAAAGGAACGGGCACAACAGGAAGGAAAAGGCAACAAAATGCCTTCCTTCGGACTGAATTCCCGGCTGGTGAAGTGCAATGGTGAACTCAAAGAGGAGGTGTACCGAATAGGAGGCCGGTATGGCGCAGCCATCGGCCGAATTGTGTATTGGCTTAAAAAGGCACGCAAAGTGGCAGAAAACGGACAGCAGCAGCGTGTCATCGACCTTCTTATAGAATATTATACAACCGGTGACCTCAGCACTTTTGACCGCTATTCCATTGAGTGGTTAAAGGAGCAGGACGGTCGTGTGGATTTCATCAATGGCTTTATCGAGGTGTACGGCGACCCCTTGGGGCTGAAGGGCACCTGGGAAGGTCTTGTGGAATACAAGGACCTGGAAGCCACTCGTCGCACGCAGACCATCGCCGACAATGCTCAATGGTTTGAAGACCATTCACCTGTGGACCCGCGTTTTCGCAAGCCCAAGGTGAAGGGCGTGACAGCTCATGTCATCTGCGCTGCCATGCTCGGAGGTGAAGAGTATCCCTCTTCTGCCATTGGCATCAATCTGCCCAACGCCGACTGGATACGTGCTCGTTACGGCTCGAAGAGCGTCACTATCGGCAATCTTACGGAAGCATACAACAAGGCGGCTCACGGGAACGGATTCGACGAGGAGTTTGTAATCGACCAACCCACCCGTGATCTCATCGCCCGCTATGGAGACCGTTGTGATGACCTGCACACCGACTTGCATGAATGTCTCGGACACGGCAGCGGACAACTTTTGCCCGGTACGGACCCGGACGCTCTCGGTGCCTATGCCAGCACGAACGAAGAAGCCCGTGCAGACCTCTTCGGACTTTACTATATTGCCGACCCCAAACTTGTGGAATTAGGGCTCCTCCCTGACCTTCAAGCCTACAAGAGCCAGTATTACCATTATATTATGAACGGACTGATGACACAGCTCGTGCGCATCAAACCCGGTCATCAGATAGAAGAAGCGCACATGCGTAATCGCGCTCTTATAGCACATTGGTGCCTGGAAAACGGCAACGGTGTTGTGGAACTGGTGAAGCGTGAAGGCAAGACCTACGTCCGCATCAATGACTACGAGGCACTGAGACAACTCTTTGCAAAGCTCCTTGCAGAAGTGCAGCGCATTAAGAGCGAGGGTGACGCTGAGGCGGCCAGACAACTCGTGGAGCGCTATGGCGTGAAGGTAGATGCCGAGCTCCATCGCGAGGTGCTCCGTCGATATGAGCGACTGAATCTTGCCCCGTATAAAGGATTTATAAATCCGTGGATGAAACCCGTTTATAAAGACGGAGAAATCGTGGACATTCAATTGGACTATTCGGAAAGCTTCGCACAGCAGATGATGCGCTATTCGAAGGAATATGCCTTCGACTTCTGAATGTCCATCACTTGATTGCCAAAGAAAGAAGTATGACAGATATCAACGAAAAACTGAAGGAAATCAAACGCAGCTTCCGCCTGAGAATGAATGGCCCTGCTTCACAGTCGATGCGTGAGAAAGGACTCGACTACAAGGTGAACTGGGGCGTACCCTTAATGGAGCTCAAAAATATGGCAAAGGAGCTGGGCAAGGACTACGACCTTGCCGTGGCTCTTTGGAAAGAGGACATACGCGAATGCAAGATTCTGGCTACGCTTGTGATGCCCGTTGAGCAAATGCCGGAAGAAGTGGCAGATATATGGATGGACCAGACCCGCTCTCAGGAAATGGCGGAGCTGCAGGCGTTCAATCTCTATCAATATGCTGACTTCGGACCGAAAGTGGCCTACCGGTGGATTGCAGGAAATGATATCTTACGGCAGATTTGCGGCTACGACATCCTGGCTCGTCTCTTCATGCGCGGTCAACAGCCTAACGAACGCGGCATGAACGAGTTCTTGGACCAGGCAATCACTGCCCTTAAGGACGAGAATGCCGGCGTACGCCATGCGGCCATGAACGCTCTCCAGCGCTTTGCTGAATTAGGCGTGGTCTATCAGCGGATGACAGCCGGAGCCTTAAGAAGCGCCGGAATGGAAAATTTCCTGTAGGCGACTCGTTTCTTTTTTGACTTAACTAGAAAAGGAGAATAGCATGATTATTGATTTCGACAAAATCCCCGAAGCTCACCTTACGAACTTCAAGGGCGGCAAGGGTCCGCTGGATACCCGAAATTACGTGGACGACAAGGTGAAGATAATGTATTCCACTCTCCGTCCCGGAGCCAGTTCCGGACTGCATACGCATGAACAGAACTGCGAGATAGTGTATGTTATCAGTGGAGAGGCTACGTTCCATTATGATGACCAAGTGGAGGTGTGCCGCGTCGGGCAATGCCACTACTGTCCCATGGGGCACAGCCATTACATGGAGAACCGAACTGATCACGACCTGGTATATTTGGCCATTGTGCCTGAGCACAAGGTGCACTGACTTTTTCTACCTTTTATATAAAGAAGTGGAGACTGGAACGACATTGAGCTGTTACTGTCTCCACTTTTATTTTGAAATCTCAGGAAGTACATTGGAACTTTATAAGGGTCGTTCAAATTATTAAAAGCTCTTTCTTGAGGATGAGCTTATTATTTCTTGACGTACATAAGACGGGGGAGCAGCCGATGGAATAATTGCCTGGACTTGAAAGTCGGTTGTATGCATAGAAGCGATGATATCTTTATAAAAATGAAAGGATTAGCCATGTTTTCACAATCGGCAATTGTTCTTTTTGTTACCTTGAATTTGCAATATCTCTCCCAATTTGTGACTGTTTAATTACATTAACATAAAAACTCAAAGACATTCTTGTGTTTTTGGTGTCTATTTGTTATCTTTGCAACGTAAACCCCTTGCTAGAACATACTGATTAAATAGATCTCATGTCCTGCCTTTTGTTTTGATGTAGCTTTGTATTTTGTTTGACAAAATCGAGTTGCAGCATCGAACCTTTTTAAGGGTTCCATAGACATTTGGCAGAAGAAGACCAGAAAATCGGCGACGTATCTGCACGTTGAAAGAATGTGAGTAATATTCACAAAATGTTGCAGAATTAAATCGCTATATATAATAAGGTGTAAAACAAAAAACTTTCAGTTCGCCACCGGGACTGCTCCTACGACGAGATGAGCAAGGAGAGTACCTTCAGGGTAATTGTTTCGGCGAGAGAATTGATACATGATGAGAGAAAACGAATAATAAAAGTTAGAAATGGGAAAGATAAAGACCATTGGAGTGCTCACCTCGGGAGGCGACGCTCCAGGAATGAACGCAGCCATTAGAGCAGTGACCCGTTCCGGTATTTGCAATGGCTTCAACATTAAGGGAATCTATCGCGGTTACGATGGACTTATCAATGATTGGGTGGAACCATTCACCACTGAAAACGTATCCGGCATTATCATGCAGGGAGGTACCATTCTTAAGACTGCCCGTTCGAAGGAATTCATGACTCCAGAAGGACATCAGAAGGCCTATGAGACTCTGCAGAAAGAGGAAATCGATGCCCTGGTGGTTATCGGCGGTAACGGTTCGCTTACCGGTGCCATGGATTTCGCTCGTGAATACGATGTCTGCTGCATCGGTCTTCCCGGTACTATCGACAACGACCTTTACGGCACTGATTCAACTATAGGATATGACACTACTTTGAATACCATCGTGGAATGTGTGGACCGCATTCGTGATACTGCCCAGAGCCATGAACGAATCTTCTTCGTAGAGGTAATGGGTCGTGATGCCGGATTCCTCGCACAAAATTCCGCTATTGCCAGTGGTGCTGAGGCAGCTATCATTCCAGAGGATTCTACCGACGTTGACCAGTTGGCTCAGTTCATGGAGCGCGGCATCCGCAAGTCGAAGAGAAGTTGTATCGTCATTGTATCCGAAAGTCCTAAATGTGGTGCACTCTACTATGCTGACCGTGTGAAGAAAGAGTTCCCGGGCTACGACGTGCGCGTGTCCATCCTTGGACATCTGCAGCGCGGAGGTCGTCCTTCTGCTCACGATCGTATCTTGGCCAGCCGTACTGGAGTAGGTGCCATAGAGGCTATCATTCAGGGACAGCGCAACGTGATGGTGGGCATCCACAATAATGAGGTGGTGTATGTCCCGCTGTCGGAAGCCATCCGCTCGGACAAGCCCTTCGACCGCAAACTTATCAAGGTGCTTGACGAACTGAGCATCTAATGCCTTAAAAAGGTGTAAAAAATGACCTTTTCGCTAGGGAAAGTCTTTGACAGATACTTGGCATGTATTGATAAATTGGCTATATTTGCCAGGAAATCTGATTAAAAAACAATATTAAAATAAAACATTATGTCGCAAATTATCGGACGCATCTCGCAGATTATCGGCCCTGTAGTCGACGTTTTCTTCGACCTGAAAGGGCAAGATCCGGAGAAGGTGTTGCCAAAGATTTATGACGCCCTGAAAGTGAAGCGCCCCGACGGCTCTGACCTTGTCATTGAGGTGGAGCAGCACATCGGAGAGGACACAGTCAGATGCGTGGCTATGGACAATACCGACGGATTGCAGCGCGGACTGGAGGTGATTCCTACGGGAAGCCCAATCACCATGCCCGCCGGAGAGCAGATTAAGGGTCGTATGATGAATGTCATCGGACAGCCCATTGACGGAATGAAACCCCTCAACATGGAGGGTGCTTACCCCATCCACCGTGCAGCCCCTAAGTTTGATGAACTCTCTACCCACAAGGAGATGCTCGCCACGGGAATTAAGGTCATCGACCTTCTCGAGCCTTATATGAAAGGTGGCAAGATTGGTCTCTTCGGCGGTGCCGGTGTGGGAAAGACAGTGCTCATCATGGAGCTTATCAACAATATCGCCAAGGGACACGACGGCTATTCCGTCTTTGCCGGTGTAGGAGAGCGTACTCGTGAGGGTAACGACCTGATAAGGGATATGCTCGAGTCTGGCGTGATTCGTTACGGTGAGAAATTCAAGAAGGCCATGGAGGAAGGCAAGTGGGACCTCTCACTCGTCGACCCCGAGGAATTGGCCAAATCGCAGGCTACCCTGGTCTACGGACAGATGAACGAGCCACCTGGGGCACGTGCTTCCGTGGCACTTTCCGGACTGACCGTAGCTGAGGAGTTCCGTGATCATGGCGGCAAGAACGGACAACCTGCCGATATCATGTTCTTCATCGACAACATCTTCCGTTTCACCCAGGCCGGTTCTGAGGTGTCTGCCCTGTTGGGACGTATGCCTTCGGCTGTGGGATATCAGCCTACGCTGGCAAGCGAGATGGGCGCCATGCAGGAGCGTATTACCTCTACAAAACGCGGTTCTATCACTTCCGTGCAGGCTGTGTATGTGCCGGCCGACGACTTGACTGACCCTGCTCCTGCTACCACGTTCACCCATCTGGATGCTACAACCGAGTTGTCACGTAAGATTGCAGAGCTGGGTATCTATCCCGCTGTGGATCCTCTGGGTTCCACTTCTCGTATTCTCGATCCGCTCATTGTGGGCAAGGAACACTATGATTGCGCACAGCGCGTGAAGCAGATTCTGCAGCGTTATAATGAATTGCAAGACATTATCTCCATCCTCGGTATGGATGAGCTCAGCGATGAGGACAAGCAGACTGTGAACCGTGCACGTCGTGTGCAGCGCTTCCTTTCTCAGCCTTTCGCTGTGGCAGAACAGTTCACTGGCGTTCCCGGAGTGATGGTTTCCATCGAAGACACCATCAAGGGCTTCAATGCTATCTTGGACGGTGAGGTGGACGACCTGCCCGAACAGGCCTTCCTCAACGTTGGTACGATTGAGGATGCCAAGGCCAAGGGTAAGAAACTGCTTGAGGCTGCCAAGGGTTAAAATAGGAGGGAAGTATGCTGACACTGAAAATCATCTCTCCAGAAAAGATCATCTATCAAGGTGAGGCCGAGAGCGTGCTCGTGCCGGGAACGAAAGGCTCTTTCGAAATTCTAACCGACCACGCCCCCATCATTTCTTCGCTGGAACCGGGAAAGCTCGAGTATGCTGACAAGGACGGCAAACACCAGCTCATGGTTAATGGTGGATTTGTGGAGGTGAAGAAGAATCAGGTGGCTGTCTGTGTAGAGCTGCCGGAGGCCGCGGAATGAGAGATGCTATCGACCATATCGCCCGGCACTACCAGAAGTATTCACTCTGGCTCACCACTGCCTTGGCCCTGCTGGCTTTGCTAGGCATGAGTATAGTAAGAGACACACGACTGCTGACAGCTGTGTTGGTATCGGTGGTGTTCTCGCTCATGGTCTGCGGGATACACGGGGCTTGGTGGCGTTCGGTAGCCCGACGATCGCCTGACAGACTCGGCAAGTTCTACTTGATGTCGTCTGTAGCGAGAATGATGGTCGGTTTGTTGACCTACCTCATCCTGGTGCTTTGCAGCAGAGTGAGCGGTACTGTCTTGGGGGCCACGGTAATATTCGTGGTTTTCTATATAGCAATTCTGGTTTTCGACTGTATATACTTTGCCCGAGTAGAGAAAAAGAATAAAGTAAATGAATAATTATATGAAAGATGCTAAGCGTCTGCTTTTCGTTTTGATGAGTTTCTTGCTGTTGGCACCTCTTCAGGTGAGCGGCAAGGAGAACATCGACGTGAAGGAGATTCTCTGGGGCCATATCAAGGACTCGTACGAATGGCACGTCACTACAATAAACGGTCATCCCATAGTCATTGAGTTGCCTGTCATTGTCAAGACTTCGACAGGATGGCACGTGTTCTCCAGTGGAGAGTTTTCTGAAAAGCGTGATGCCAACGGTGACAGACCCGGTCCCTACAATCTGGTTATCAAGAACGGTGACGCAAAAGTCTACCCGAACAAGATAGTCGAGAAGGTGGGCGGCACGGAGGTGAAGCCGATTGACATCTCCATCACCAAGACGGTGTTAGTGCTTTTCATAGATGCTGTGCTGTTGCTTATCTGTGTTCTTGTACCGGCTCGCTGGTGTCGCAAACATAAGGTAGACGACCCTGCACCGAAAGGATTTACCGGTCTTATGCACATGTTTGTGATGTCCGTCTACAATGATGTCGTGAAGGCTGCATTGGGTGATGAGGCTCCCAAATACGGTCCGTGGTTGCTCACGTGCTTCTTCTTCATCTTTCTGGCCAATTTGATGGGTATTGTTCCGTTCCCACCAGGAGGAGGAAACTTGACGGGCAATATCGCCTGCACTTTCTTCCTCGGCGTGACGACATTCCTCATCACGAACTTCACGGGAACAAAAGAATACTGGAAAGAAATCTTCTGGCCCGATGTGCCAATGTGGCTTAAGGTGCCGGTACCTCTGATGCCCTTCATCGAATTGTTCGGCATCTTCACGAAGCCTCTTGCTCTTATCATTCGACTTTTTGCCAACATGATGGCTGGTCATGCTATTGCACTGTCGTTTGCTGCTATCATCTTCATTATGTTCAACATTAGTGAGAATGCGGTGGTTAACTATGTTGCCGGTTCTGGCATGACAGTGGTCAGTGTTGCCATGAGTATGTTCATGATGTTGCTGGAGTTGCTGGTGAGCTACATCCAGGCACTGGTGTTCACCATGCTGAGTGCCGTGTTCATTTCTCTGGCGCATGTTCATCCAGAGGTGAAGAAGGCTTAACAGGTAAACGGTTTCAAAACAGGATTATAAAAACTTGCTGGAAATCTGACCTGTTGTGATGCAGAAAAGTTCTACAGGCACGTGATTCCGCTTACCGTGGACAACAAGTTACGCAAGTATAAATAAGAATCGAATAGAAAAATATTATAACAATTTAAACTATTAAGATTATGGTATCATTATTATTAGCAGCAGAAGTTGCAAAGTTGGGTGCTGCAGTAGGCGCAGGTCTCGCAGCCATTGGTGCAGGTATCGGTATCGGTCGCATCGGAGGTCAGGCTATGGACGCTATGGCTCGTCAGCCGGAGAAGATGAGTGACCTTCGTTCATCAATGATTATCGCAGCTGCCCTCGTTGAAGGTGTGGCATTCTTCGCTGTGATTATCGCCATCCTCGCCATCGTAATGTAAGTTGTAGAATCACAAAAAGCAGTATATGGATTTATTGATTCCTGATAGTGGCCTGCTATTCTGGATGACCCTCGTCTTCTTGCTCGTCTTCCTCATCTTGTGGAAGTGGGGCTTCCCCTCTATCATCAAGATGGTGAATGAGCGTAAGGCTTTCATCGACGACAGTCTGAGAAATGCCCACGAGGCCAACGAACGGCTTGCCAATATTCAAAAAGAAGGTGAATCCATTCTGCAGGAAGCCCGCGAGAAACAGGCCGCCATCCTCAAAGAGGCAGGCGACACTCGCGAGGCCATCGTTGCAAAAGCGCAGGAGAAGGCAAAAGAGGAGGGCGCAAGACTTATCGGCGAAGCCAAGCAAGAGATTGAGGCGGAAAAGCAGAATGCTATCCGTGACATTCGTTCGCAGGTTGCCGAACTAAGCGTCCAAATCGCCGAGAAAATTCTCCGTAAGCAACTTTCTACCGACGACAAGCAGATGGATTTGATCAACCAGTTGCTGGATGAAATCTCTGCTGAAAAAAGTAAAGTGGAGGAGTAGTGCGTATGGATTTAGGTGTGATCTCATCCCGATATGCCAAGGCATTGCTCAAGAGTGCCTCGCAGGCGCAGGTGGAGCAACAGGTCTATAGCGACATGAGGACACTTGCGACGAGTTATCTCGAAGTGCCCCAACTCAGACAGACGGTGGACAACCCGATGCTCAACAAGCAGACAAAGCTCAATTTGCTGGCTACAGCCTGCGGACTACAACCTGCTGAGCTGACGCGCAAGTTCTTGGAGCTCGTGCTCAAGGAGGACCGGGAAAACGCCCTGCAGTTCATGGCCAACGCCTATATCTCGCTTTACCGCCAACAGAAGAATATCATTCAGGGCAAACTTACTACCGCTGTTGCAGTGTCACCTGAAACGGAGAACAAGATGCGACAGATGGTGGAAAGCCGAACTCGAGGCAATGTGGAGTTTAACACGGAAGTCGACCCGAACATCATCGGTGGCTTTATCCTCGAGTATGATACTTACAGAATGGATGCCAGTGTGAAATCACAGCTGAACAACTTGCTCAAACAGTTGAAATGACGGCATCTTGAAAGTGTTGTTTTTGTAATGCCTCCAGAAGGCGTTTAGATTTAGATTAATATTATATGTCAGATAAAATAAAACCAAGTGAGGTGTCGGAAGTTCTCGTCCAACAACTCCAAGGCATCAACGACAGCCAGCAGTTTGACGAGGTGGGCACCGTGCTTACCGTGGCAGATGGTGTGGCCCGCGTCTATGGTTTGCGGAATGTTGAGGCCAGTGAGCTTTTGGAATTTGAGAACGGCACAATGGCTATCGTCATGAACTTGGAGGAGGACAATATCGGTTGTGTGCTTCTGGGCCCTACTCAGGGTATAAAGGAGGGACAGACCGTGAAGCGTACGCATCGCATCGCCTCCATTCGAGTCAACGATAATTTCCTTGGTCGTGTGGTCAATCCGCTGGGACAGCCCATCGACGGTAAGGGCGACATCGACCTCACAGATAGTTTTGAAATGCCTTTGGACCGCAAGGCTCCGGGCGTGATTTACAGACAGCCGGTGAAGGAACCGCTACAGACGGGTCTGAAGGCTGTTGACTCGATGATTCCTATCGGACGTGGTCAGCGTGAGCTTATTATCGGTGACCGACAGACAGGTAAGACTGCTATCGCAGTGGATACCATCATCAACCAAAAGAGCTTCTATGAGCAGGGCAATCCTGTTTATTGTATTTATGTGGCTATCGGACAAAAGGCTTCTACAGTGGCTGCGCTTGTGCAGACGTTAAAGGAGCACGGGGCTCTGCCTTACACCATCGTTGTAAGTGCTACGGCTGCCGATCCTGCTGCCATGCAGTATTATGCTCCTTTCGCCGGAGCAGCCATCGGAGAATATTTCCGTGACCGTGGCTTGTCAGCTCTTGTCGTTTATGATGACTTGTCTAAGCAGGCTGTTGCCTATCGTGAGGTATCTCTGATTTTGAGACGTCCCTCTGGTCGTGAGGCCTATCCCGGTGATGTGTTCTATCTGCACTCCAGACTGTTGGAGCGTGCCGCACGTATTAATGACCAGCAGGAAATTGCTGAACAGATGAATGACCTTCCTGAATGTATGAAGGGTCATGTTAAGGGAGGTGGTTCTTTGACGGCTCTGCCTATCATCGAGACTCAGGCAGGTGACGTATCTGCCTACATTCCAACCAATGTGATTTCCATCACCGATGGTCAGATTTATTTGGAGACCGACCTCTTCAACCAAGGTTTCCGTCCTGCCATCAATGTTGGTATTTCTGTATCTCGTGTGGGTGGTTCTGCTCAGATAAAGAGTATGAAGAAGGTGGCCGGTACACTGAAGATTGACATGGCCCAGTATCGTGAGTTGGAGGCCTTCTCGAAGTTCTCCAGCGACATGGACCCCGTTACTGCCATGACCATCGACCGTGGACGTAAAAATAATCAGTTGCTTATCCAGCCCCAGTATAGCCCTATGCCCGTGGGTGAGCAGATAGCTATTCTGTATTGTGGAGTGCACGGATTGATGCATGACGTTCCGGTTGAGAGTGTTCGTGGTTGTCAGGACCAGTTCCTTGATCAGATGCGTACTCAGCATGCTGATGTCATTGCTAACCTCGCAGCCGGTAAGCTTCTTGACGAGGATACGAAGGTTATCGAGGAAGTAATGGCTAACATAGCCGGTCAGTTTAAGAAATAAGTTTCACTACATTTGAGCGTATGCCTTCTCTGAAAGAAATAAAAAATAGAATTGCCTCCGTCAAGAGTACTCGTAAGATTACGAGTGCCATGAAGATGGTGGCATCGTCGAAACTCCATCATGCCCAAGTGGCCATTCAGAACATGTTGCCTTATGAGAATCTCTTGGAGCATATTCTGAAGTCGTTCTTGGTGTCAATGCCGGAGGTTAATTCCAAACTGGCAGCCCGTCATGCTAATGCGCGAAGTGTTGCCTTGTTGGTCTATTCGTCGAACAGTTCTCTTTGCGGCGGATTCAATGCCAATGTCATACGCGAAATGCTCAAGGCCATCGATGAATATCGTCAGCAGGGTATTGACGACATCACGGTTTATCCTATAGGAAGAAAGGTGGCCGAAAAGGTGGCCAAGCTCGATGTGAAGTGTGGCGGAGACTTTGTGGAGTTGGCAGATAAGCCTAATGCTGCAAAGTGTGCGGAAATTTCTCGTGAACTCATGAAGAAGTATGTAGATGGTAGTCTCGATAGAGTAGACTTGATCTATCATCACTTCAAGAGTGCAGGTTCGCAGATTTTGCTGCGTCGCCAGTTCCTTCCAATAGACTTGTCCTTAGAGAGCATCGGTGGTCTTAATGATCGTGATCTTTCCAGTAATATGGTAACGGCAAAGGCACAGGAGTATCTCAGGAAGAAAAAGCAGAGAGAAAAACAACAAGACAACGATGTTGTGCCTCTCAACGATGATTTTATCGTTGAACCTGACCTGTATACGGTGCTTTCGTCACTTATACCGAAGTTGCTCAACTTGATGGTCTATACGGCTCTTCTTGACAGTGTCGCTTCTGAGCATGCCGCTCGTATGGTAGCCATGCAAACCGCCACCGATAACGCTGATGAACTGCTCAGAGATCTTAATTTACAGTTCAACAAGAGCAGACAGAGTGCTATCACGAATGAGTTGCTGGATATCGTTGCTGGTTCGGCCAACAATTAGATTAGGCTTTGCCAACGTTGATTTCCTCGCAGGAAATCATGCTTGACCATGATAAAAAATCCCGTTTCACGCAGACTGCGTGAAACGGGATTTTTATTTACTATTTCTGTCTTCGAGTCGTTAGAATCTTCTTATTCTTCTGTATTTTACATTATAAATATGGTCAAAGTACGGTTCCCATAATGAGGCTTTATTCTCGTCATCGGTTATCCGAAGTCCGTAAAATCGAGTGCCGGTTTGACGGTATTCAGTCATTCGCTCCAAGAGTTTTTTTCGGTTCGTGGGAATGTCGAAATCTGTAATCCAGAGCACGTCAGCATTGACATATTCCCGTTCACCCTTCGTGCCATCCAGTAGAGCAAAGAGTTGTTCCATCATGTTTTTCACGTCTGTGCCTCCATTGATGAAAGGAATGGACGATTCTTTTATCGGAAGATCTGAGGGGGCAACTCCGAGTGCCTTAAGGCGAAGATTGCGCTGTTTGATACGTAAGTCCACAGGTCGAACGGATACGGAAAAGTCAATGAGAAAACAATCGCGGTCTTGTTCTGAAGCGAGTCGTTCAAGGTCATGGAGTAAGATTTGCTCTATGCGTTCCGGAATGCCGTGCATACTGGCTGATGTATCTATGCATATCACCATCGGACCTGTTCGCCGGGCTGGAGTGAAATCGAGCTTTCTCACGGGCTTGTCACTGTTAGATTTATGGCGAAATACCTGCAGGCTTTTTGTAACATATTTGTATATGAATAGGTTTTCCAACGTATCGTCAGCACATTGAGCCCATTCAGAGGGCAATAGTGCGTTTATGTCGTTATCTATCGTGATGCCTTCAA
>JBMNUW010000030.1:0-25640 GCA_050946475.1 Prevotella sp. | reverse complement strand
TGTTCGACAGGTACAACAATCCTACGGGAACCAGCACTACGGATGTTGCAGATGGCAGATACCTCTATCCCATCCCTGAAAATCAGATGAACATCAAGCCCGGAACCTATACACAAAACGAAGGATACTAAAAAACAAGTGTGTTGATTGATTCGAGATTATTTTAGGTAAATCATGAAAGCCCAATCCACCATCAAAACGGATTGGGCTTTTTGTTATTTGTTACTTAAGTTTTAGTATTTGAGCCAAGATGTTACTTAAGTCCTGGTGTCGAATCAAGAGATGCAGGAAGGGTCAACAGTTGATAATAGAGTGTCAGTGCCATCCTTCTATAGCCACTGTCGTTCGGGTGCAACTGGTCGGTCTTGGCATCATGATAAAATTGAAGGTACTCCGGCAGGAGAGGATAAAGGCCTGATGCGGCATTCAGGTCTATGACAGGCACAGACCAGATGTTTCCAGCCTCCTTGATAGCTTCCACATACTTGTCAAAATACTCTCCACACATATTCTGATAGGCTTCCGTAGGTTGGATGTTTTTCTCTCCGGCCATGAAGAATCCCCGGTGGATGGGAGTTAAGAGGACTATCTGTTTGTTCGGGAAGAGCTCTTTCACACGTTTCAGACCAATGTTGATGCGTCCCTTGTAGGTGTCCTTGTTGAAATCGGGCTGACGCATCTTTCTTTCTACCATGGCTTTTGGTGCATGAACGGCTGCCAGCACTTTTTCGGTAGATTCACGATACCATTCTCCGACGGGTACACCGGAATTAAAATCGTTCGTTCCCATGAAAATCAAGATGGCGTCAAAGTCTTGTCCATGTTCTTTCAACAGTTGTTCGGCTTGTCGGGGAATGTCATTCCACTGTCGGCCGCTGATGGCATACACATAGGACGTGATGCCAAGCCATTCTTGAAGGTAAGTCCACCACTTGTCTTTGTTGGCTTTTACGCGGGGATCGGTGATGGAGTCGCCAAGATAGGCCACTCGTTTGTGGCTCCAGGGATGCATGATGGTCTGAGGCAGTGACGGGACTGTCAATAGAAGGCAGAGGAATGTGCAGATAATTTTTTGAATCATATTTTATCAGTTTTATTAATCAATGAAAGTCTTCTTGCTCCCCGTACATTAAGGAGCGAGAAGACTTGTTAGTTTTTCATTTGTAAAATTATAGAATTTCGGCTGTTGATTCGTTACTTTTGAATATTATAGCCCAGACCTTTATTTCTTTTTGGTTTTCTCACCCGGCAACGGCCAATAAGGAGAGGGGAAATGCATCTTTTTCGACACCTTCGTCAATTTTTTGAGCAGGGAGGGATTCTGTTCAGCCAGATTGTTGGTTTCGTAAGGGTCGTTCTTGATGTTGTAAAGCTCGGCAGGATTTCCTTTTCCTATGGCTTCAGCTTTCCAGTCGCCATATCTGATGGCCCATTGCTTGCCGGGGAACTCCCAATAGAGATATCTGTGGTCGGTATCGACATCCTTTCCGAAGAATAGGGGAGAGATGTCCATTCCGTCAATGTTCCGGGGCAGGAACTTCGTGGAACCGGTCAGAGCTGCCAGTGTAGGCATGAAGTCGGGGAAGTAGACCACGTTGTTCACACTCCGTTTGGGCACTCTTCCCGGCTGGTTGACAATGAGCGGCACTCTGATTCCGCCTTCGTAGAGTTGTCCTTTGTGTCCCTTCAAGCCGGCTCCGCAGTTTAGTTCTTTCACAGGAGCCATGACGGCTGCACCGTTGTCGCTTGCGAAGATGACAAGCGTATTCTCTCTGAGTCCGAGGGCATCGAGTGCTCCAAGCACACGTCCAATGTTGTAGTCCATGTGCGTGACAAGAGCGGCGTAGCGCTTGGTGTTGTTGCTCCAGTTGCCCTTCTCGTCATACCAGGAAGTATCGTCGATGTGG
Organism: Prevotella sp.; assembly: GCA_050946475.1. Classification (GTDB taxonomy): domain Bacteria; phylum Bacteroidota; class Bacteroidia; order Bacteroidales; family Bacteroidaceae; genus Prevotella. The sequence goes on along the minus strand of JBMNUW010000030.1, from coordinate 23,733 downwards.
TAGGGTTCGTGAGGAGCGTCGTAAGCCAGATAGAGGAAGAACCTGTTGTTCTTCTCTCTGTTGATGAAGGCAATGGCGTCGTCGGTGGATATTTCCGTGTTGTGTCTCACATGGGCATCGTGCTCGTTTTCCGAAATTGTGATGAGGCTGTCGTTATGGAACCTGTAGTAGGGATAATAATAGTAAGGACCGTTGCTCTTTACAGTAGAGATGGTCCAGCCGTAGAATTCGTCGAAACCTCTGTGATTGGGAGCTGCCCCGGGGTCGTAGCCGTCGAGGTGCCATTTGTTGACCAGACAGCACCGATAACCCCCTGCGTGCAGTACAGTGGCGATGGTGGTATCTTCCGGCAGGAGGTTGGCCCGGTGAATATACGTAGTGTCGTTGTTGGTGCTGATTTTCATTCCCACCCGTCCTCCCACGGGGCACTGGTTGTCTCGGATGCGTGACTTGCCGGTGTTCTTTCCGGTCATGAGTGCGCATCTTGAAGGCGAGCTGATACCGCTTCCGGCATAGGCTTGTTCAAATCTCGTTCCCGTAGCGGCCAGTCGGTCGATGTTAGGCGTTTTTATAAAATCGTTTCCGTAACAGTGTAAGTCTCCGTATCCCAAGTCGTCGGCAAGGATGAAAACGATGTTGGGTCTGTCAGGAGTGGCTTTGCCCGTTTGTGCCGCAGCGGTATGGGAAAGCATACAGGCGGGCAGCAGACTTAAGAAATAAAATTGCTTCATATCGTTAATTTTTATGATATGTCAAAACTACAAAATCCTTATTTATAGGAAAAGGTATATGTCGGCAAATGAAGAATAATGTCAATAATTAGAGTGGAATCATCTTATTTGATTTTGGGCTTCAACTCATCGGGAGATTGTCGTGTGAACATATTAACTTCGGGAGAATCACACTCGAAGAAATTTCTTATCTCCCGTGGAGTCAAACTTATCGAAGGATTGAAATCCGGTCCCGACATATACTTGAGGATGGCATATCTCATTTGTCGTGCGACGTGCCGATGGTTCAAGTCCGTGGAGATGTCCATGGTGGTCATCAGGAGTCGTCCGTTCAGCACTTTAGCCTCGACCATCATACCCAGTTTTCTGCTGATATGCCAAGTGTCAATGGGTTGTATAGGCGAGAAGTAATCAGAAGGTAACTTGTCGAGCAGAATGACTTGTGCATTGTTGAGAAGTTCCCACCAGTTGAGGTTCGCCCAATCGTCGGTCGGGAAGTTCCGGAAGACTGGGTGGCGAGGGTCAATAACGGCACCAGTAGTATGGGGCGGGCGCATCTTGAACCAGCTCGTGTTCCAGAACACGGGAAGATAGGTCTGCTTTATGTTGTTGCCATAGCGTACTTTGCCGGCAGCCTGCAGAAGTACTTTTCCACCATGCGACAGTACGTTTAAGGCACGTGTATCGAGCGTGTCGGTGACGAGCAGTGCGGTCTCGTCATTCTTATTATTGTCAGGCAAGGCGAGGGGCTCCTGCTTTGACGGGTACACCCAGAAATCCCAGTCGTTGCTCCAATTCCTGCCGTCGGCAGCCAAGACGTGTACTGCCAACCGGCACTTCGCGGGCCCGCCGATGACATTCAGTTTCTGACGAACGACTCCTACATTCATGTTCTTTCCCATAGGCAGGTTTCCTCGATTCAGCGTGCCACTGGCCACGACCGCAGAGTCTGCCAATGAAATGGTGTAAGTCACCTGTGCCTGCTGCAATGTTTCACCACTGGCGTTGTAGAGCTTTACCGGCACTGTCAGGGTGTCGTTGTCTGTGAAAACCATCTTCGGGAAACTTGCCAACGGAACAACCTCAGAGCAGAACCGTCGCCATTGGCTGGCATTGACATATCCCTTCTCGCGTCCAAACACATTCAGCGGTCCCACGACTGCCGTGCCCTGTCCGCTATAGTCCGTAAGTCCCAGCAACAGGAAGCCGGTGTAGTCGGGAGTGCGCAGGTTGCGCTCAATCTCGTATTTGTAGGCGAGAACCTGCAGATGTCCGCTCGCCATGAGAAAGTCGTGAGCTTGATGCGCCATGCCGTTTTTGCGCAGCAGGTCCTCGAAGATATCGTAGTTGTATGCCTTGTAGACTCCCGTATATTGTGACCGCTCGGAGAGGTCGGGGAAGGCACACCACTGACCTTGTTCGTGCGCTATCACGGGGTCATCGTTGACCGGATGGCTATCAGAAGCGACGAAGTGGCGCGGGTGCAGGATGTCGGACGAGTAGTCATCGGCAGATTGAGGTGCCTCTTTAGACCAGTTGAGTCCTCTGCCGCCTCCTTTGACATGGTATTGTGAACCGTCGTCCCAAGCCCATCCGCCTCCTACGCTTGCACCACAATAGAGGCGTCGCGGGTCGGCTTTGCTCCAGTGACTGACCCAGCCATTGCACCATTTTACCCAGTCGCCTGCCGGTTCGTTGCAAGCTGCCATCATCACAAAGGAAGGGTGATTGCCATAGGCGTCAAGGATTCTTTGCGTCTCGTCCATCAGATATTGGTCGATGATCATGCCACGTCCGAGACGCACACCGTGATTGGGCCAGCTTGGTCCTTCTGGCTGCAGGTAAAGCCCTAAGCTGTCGGCAGCCTCAAAAGCTGCCTCCGGAGGACAATAGCTGTGGAATCTGACGGCATTGATGCCGTAGTTTTTGTATTGGCGGAAGAGCTTGAGCCACGATGCCCGGTCGGTCGGTGGATATCCTGTCAGCGGAAAGTCACAGTTCTCCACGGTGCCTCTAATCCAGATTTCCTTGCCGTTGAGAAGAAGATGCCGTCCGCTTGTCTGAATGTTGCGAAAACCGAAGACGGTCTCTTTGCTGTCATCGGATGAACTGACTCGCAGACGATAGCAGACCGGCGAAAATTCGCTCCACGTCTTCGGCTGTTCAACTGCGATGGTATAAGTAGAATCGTTGATGCGTCGGGCTCGAACCGACTTGTCGTCCAACATAAAGCTCAACTTCCCCTTCGATGGCGTCACCACCACCCGTATTAGCTTGTTTTCTGCATCGGGATATACGCGCACGTTACCCACAGGATGTTTTCCGTGAGCTTCGAGTGCTATTCGTCCCGCGATTCCGTTCCAGTTGCCCTGCGTCTGGTCGGTCACGCTATGCGAGTCTTGTCCCACTCCCACGTTCTCGATGCCATTATAAACCTCGATAGAGATTTCGTTTTCCTTTCCGGCTTTAATCCATTGTGTCACGTCATAAACGTGAGGTGTCGACAGACTCGTCTGATGGCCTGCAATATGTCCGTTAATCTTTACGAGTGTTTCTATGTGTGGACGCTCAAGGAACAGTGAAATCCGTTGCCCATGCCAATTCCGCGGCACCATCACCGTACGACTGTAGGTGACACGACCGATGAAATGGCGACAAGGCGTCAGAAAGAACGGAAACTTGACGGGTCTGGACTTCCGGTAAGTTTCCATATATGGATTGTAGTAAAACGAAGAGTCATAGATGCTGCCCGTCCATTTTGTTTTCAATGAAGGCAGGTCGCCCTTGTCGTTGGTCAAGAGAGAGCCTGGCAACTTGACTTCGCCTAACGTCGACTGCCAAGTGCCGCCGAGGTCTATGCTGCGCTGACCAAAGACGGGCAGACAGACTGCTAATGTAATGAATAATAAGATATGTTTCATTCGTTGTGAAATTGACTGTTTATAAGTAGTGGTGAATGCTACTATCGGATTTGTTTTTAAGCTTGTTTTCATATTTTCAGCCAAGGGGAGCTACAGACTCCTTCTACCTGGTCGGGCCAAAGTTACAAAAAGGAATGATTAGAACAATAGAATTAACGACGGAAAAAATAGACGATTTTACGAAATTCCTTTCATGATAAGTTTTCTCTATCATAGAACGCCTGTTTTCCTTTATGTTGTTCAGTGGTGCAATCAGGCATGTTTTTTAATTCTTTGGACATATCAAGTAATTTATTGGTCTTATCAAGAACTGGTGATAATAACTTTAATTCCGATTGTTGAAATTTACACTTGTAATCCATATACCTTTAATTTTTGTGCTTTGTTACGGAGTAGATTCTTGTTTAATTATAGTAAGATTATCCATCTTTATTTTCGGGCTTATCCATTGGAAAGGTATGGAAACAGTGATATCTTTGCAGGCGAAGAAAGAGAATGCTGTAATTTTAGTCTGTTGACTTAAATCGCAATATCCATAAAGACAAATAATCTAAAAAAGTATATGAACATGAATATCGGAATCGTTCGTAAAAGTTTCTGGCTATCACTCGGTATGCTGTTTTGTGTTGCCATATCTCCATCTTTTGCTGCTCCTGATATGGCTGGAGAAAGCAAGGGGTCGTCAGTCAACTCAACTGTAAGGACTGATCTTTCAACAAGAGAAATCAATCTCGCCGGCACGTGGATGTTTGCCACTGATCCCAATGATGAAGGCTTGAAAGAAGGCTGGGTTCAACGCGACTTCAAGGAGACAGTGACCTTGCCGGGATCGATGATGACCAACGACAAAGGCAACGAGGTGACCGCCAAGACGAATTGGATTATGGCGCATGAGCACACGGACGTCTATTATAAGAGTGATGTCTACGCCCCTTATCGGCAACCTGGAAACGTGAAGATTCCCTTCATTTTGCAGCCCAACAAACATTATGTGGGCGTGGCTTGGTACAAGCGTACCGTCAACATCTCGCCCGCGTGGAAAGGTAAGATAATCAAGTTGTTCCTGGAGCGGTGCCACTGGCGTTCCGTGGTCTTCGTGGACGGAGAACGGGTGGGCGACGCCTATCAGTTGTGCGCTCCGCAAGAGTTCGATCTCACGGAGAAATTGACTCCGGGCAGACACGAGCTCTGCATCAGAGTGGACAACAGAATTACGGATATCAATCCGGGAGTCGATGCCCACAGCATCAGCGACGAGACGCAGGGTGCATGGAACGGTATCGCAGGCAAGATGACGTTGAAAGCTCTTCCTTGTATATATATAGACAGGACAGACCTGTTCCCGTCCTTAAACGACAAATCTTTGACTGTCGTCACCGAAGTCGACAATCGGAGCGGCAAGACACAACAAGCCGATATCAATATAGAAGGAATCAACTTCAAACAGCGTCTCTCAAAGGGTTTGAATCAGTTGACATTTAAGGTACCTCTGCCAGACAATGCTGAGCCGTGGGATGAGTTTCATCCTAATCTATACAATGTGAAAATCAATCTCCGTACGAAGGCGGGGGAAGAAACCAAAACTTATACTTATGGGTGTCGGAGTCTGTCTACGAAAGACGGCTACTTACGTCTGAACGGAAAGCAGATATTCTTGCGCGGAACGCTGGACTGCGCCTCTTACCCCCTAACCGGCTATCCGAGTTTCGACAAATCCTATTGGATTCGTGAGTTCAGTGTGTGTCGCAGTTTTGGTCTCAATCACGTTCGCTTCCATTCCTGGTGTCCTCCGGAAGTAGCCTTCGAGGCAGCCGACGAGATGGGAATCTATCTGTATGTGGAATGTTCTTCGTGGGCCAACCACGGCATTGGTGACGGAGCGCCGGTCGACAAGTGGGTCATGGACGAGTCGGAAGCCATCGTCCGTGCCTATGGTAACCATCCTTCCTTTATTATGATGTCGTATGGCAATGAACCCGGCGGCAAGCACAGTGCTGATTATCTGCGCAATTTCGTGAACCACTGGAAGGCGAAGGACAATCGTCGTATCTATTGTACGGCTGCGGGATGGCCCAATATTGAAGAAAGTGACTATCTGAGTGATCCTACGCCACGTATACAGCGTTGGGGAGAAGGAACGAATAGCATCATCAATGCGAAAAGTCCTTCTACCACTTATGACTGGAGTGACTACATCAATAAATTTAAACAGCCTATGATTAGCCATGAGATAGGTCAATGGTGTGTCTATCCGGACTTTGAAGAAATTCGCAAGTATACCGGTGTTTATAAGGCTCGCAACTTCGAGATATTCCGTGATTTCCTCCAGCAGAACGGACTGCTTCACCTGGCTGATAGTTTCCTGCTTGCCTCCGGTCATTTGCAAACCTTGTGTTATAAGGCCGACATTGAGGCTGCACTTCGTACCAAGCGCTTTGGTGGTTTCCAGTTGTTAGGTCTCAACGATTTCTCGGGTCAGGGCACGGCATTGGTGGGCGCTGTCAATCCGTTCTGGGAGACGAAACGCTATACCACGCCCGAAGAATATAGTAAGTTCTGCGGAAGTCTGGTACCACTGGCTCGTATGGAAAAGCTGGTGTATCATAACAACGAGACATTCAAAGCAGACGTGGAAATAGCCAATTTCGAGGAAGAGCTTAACAATCCGACTATCGAATGGCGTCTGCGCGATGCAAATGGGATGGTCCTCAAAGAGGGACGCCTCCATACCAATGTTCTTCCCATTGGCAATTGTCTGAATGTTGGTAAGGTGCGTTTCGCCTTAAATGATATAGCCAAACCGTCGCAACTGAAATTTGAACTGACAATTAACGGTAAGACAAACGACTGGAATATTTGGGTCTATCCTGATAAACAGCCCGTCGTTGACCGTCAGATTATAGTGACAGACACCTTGGATGCACAGACACTGAAACGTCTGCAGGGCGGAGCCAAGGTACTGCTGAGTCTTGGAAAAGGCCGTGTGGCTCCGGACATGGGCGGCAAGGTAGCGGTTGGATTTTCCAGTATTTTCTGGAATACCTGGTGGACCGGGGGTCAGGCTCCACAAACTCTTGGTATTCTCTGTGACCCGCGCCATCCTGCTCTGGCAGATTTCCCCACTCAGTATTATAGCGACTATCAGTGGTTCGACATGATGTCGCAGGCAGATGCCATTGAGTACACCAAGCTATCCGATAAACTTTCGCCCGTCGTACGTATCATCGACGACTGGTTCACGGCTCGTCCGCTGGCTCTCCTTGTTGAGGCTCGTGTAGGCAAAGGCAGCATCATTATTTCGGGTGCAGACCTGATTCACGATCTGGCTGACCGTCCTGCTGCTCTCCAGTTGCGTGCCTCGCTGACGAATTACATGTCAGGTCATAGTTTTGCGCCCAAGGTGAAGTTGGGTGTTGCAGACTTACAAAAGCTTTTTCGATAACAATAGTTCCTTTTAGAATAGCCCCTCTATGAGTTTTGGGGCAAATAAATCAGGCTGGATTCCAAGCGAGGAATCCAGCCTTTTTTGTATGCCAGTGCCTTCATCGGTTCTCATGCTATCGAGGTTGGCAAGTTAGACCGCGTCAGCCAGTTGTCTTTCGTTGTCCTTGGTAGTTTTTAATTTAAAGACAACGAACCACAACGAAGGACAACATTTTTATTTTCATTGATTTCCGTTGATGTTTGTTGTCGGAAGTTTTGTGCCGTAGGGGTGTAGCATTATTGATGATTGGTCGTATTGGGGCCATTCGGGATGTTAGCCGGCACATTTCTGTCCCCCGATGGGGAACCGAAGGAGGCGCCCTGCAATAAGGACGAATAGTTACTGTGAAGCATCGATGATGTATAATTGTACGCACCGATATCAATTGCAGGGTGCCGGTCTTGTGCCGGCCCCCGTCCCGGATGGCATCAGCCACATTCAAAATTGTCTGACGCGACATCCTTACTTACCGCAATTATTGCTGCGGGTGTTTTTTGTTTGTGAAACTGCGAATGGGGGCCGGTACATTTCTGTCCCCCGACGGGGGGAACCGAATGGGGTCCGGCACCCTGCAATAAGGACGAATTGTGCCTTTAAAACACACTCCCTGATGAACGGCGACAAAAAACGGGAAAGTAAGCTTGGCCGGGATGGTTATTTCCAGCCTGTCAGCGTCTTCAACTGATAGATGCCCAAATGATTTGGATTAGCTTTGTATGCCTCATGGAGATAACGTTTTGCATGGGCTTCATCGCCAAGACCATAGTAGCCGAGAGCAAGCAGATACTTACAGTGTACGACGTTGGCTAGGTCGAGGTCGCCTTCCCATATCTGAAGGTCGGGCAGGGATACTGCAAAGTAATCCATCACGACATGGTCGAAGAGATGATTCTTGCCATAGTTGAGCAACTTGTAGAAGCGACCATTGGCCTCCGCTGTGCGACCGAGCTTCCGCAGGGCCAGTCCCTGATAGAAAATCTTGTCGGGCTTGGCATCGTTGTAGTACATGGCAGCGGCAGGTTCCTGTGGCCCGAGAGTGGCCTTTTCCCAACATTGCCGAGCCTTTTCCACATCGCCCTTGCCCTCGTGGGCACAGCCGAGCAGATAATAGAAGTCGTTCTCTTGAGCTCCATAGAGCTTTCCTTCGCCCAGATTGTGTGGAAATTCCAGACATTGTTCCAGCAACATGATGGCCTTGTCATAGTCCTTGTCGCGGAGCGCCAGCTTGGCCAGTTCTACGCGAGAGAACTGATACTGACCGCTAACCTTGCCTTCACCTCCTTCCCATGGATGGAAGATATGTCCGTCGATTTCCGTCATAGCCTCTTCATATCGACCTGTCAGATTGAGCAGTGTGGCGTGTTCGAGTCGCAGGTCGTCTCGTTGGTTGATGAGGTCAGGGTATTTGTCGAGATTGTCGAGACGCATCTTGTGGTCGTAGCCCAGACTCTTATAGAGTTGGTCGAGTTCCATGAGCACCCGCGCATCTTTCGGATTTAGCTGGAAGGCCCGTTCCATGTCTCTCAAGGCTTCTCCGGCCTTATGTTCCTTGTTGAATTCTTCCAAGGCGAGGTTCCTCCACACGGTGGGGAACATGGGCTGCAGTTCGGCAGACCGTTTCCAGTGTTGCAGGGCCAAGTCGTATTGGCGAGCACCATAATAGAGACATCCCAGATAATAATGAGCTTTGTCGTCGTCGGCATTGTACTTGATGGCGGCATTCAGGGCGAGCACAGCTTCCAGTCTGTTGGGGAAGCAATAGCTGCTGTCTGCCTTCTGTCCCAAAAGGAACGCATCGGTCTTTCCGGCAAGTCCCATATAATAATAGGTCATGGCAGTAACGGCATTCTTCTTGATAGCAAGCTGCCAGATGTCAATGGCTGTTTCCCGCTGTCCTTCATTCAGATAGTCGAGGGCAAGTTCGTCGTAGTTGTTGAATTGTCCGTGCATGATTTCAACGAGTTCATCGAGCAGGGCTTCCTTTCCCGTCAGCAGATATTCCTCGTATCGGCAACCATAGTTGAACAGGTCGAGTTGCTTGCTTTCACGACATACCGCCAGGGCTTCGTCCTTCCGTCCCATGAGTCGAAGGGTTGTGGCTTTCAGAGCGAGTGCTTTGTGGTGACGCACGTTGCAGGCCAGACAGCTCTCCACCTCATCGAGCGTATCCTTCAAGCGTCCTTCTTGTAGTGATATGCAGGCGGCTTGATAGAGGGCAGCCGACCGCCAGGCATAACCCCATGCGGCTTTCCAGAACCACTCGTAGGCCTCGTGCCGGTGCCCCTGATACTTCAAGGTCAGGGCGAGAAGATAGACAGACTCGTTGTCGTAGGGGTTGGGATTGCGCCGGAACCATACTTTCTGAGCTTTGTGCAGATACTTTTTTGCAAGGTCGAATCTCCCTCGGCGCAGATACCACAGTCCCATCTGGTTGAGGCACCGCACGTCGTCGGGGTCACGTCGCAGTGCTTCCTCATAGTAGTCCAGGGCGCTCCACGTGGCGTGTCGATATTGTTCGAGATGCAGTCCGGTGAGATAGAGCTGGTCGTTGGTCTTGACGTCTTGTGGTTGCAAGGCAGCTTCTGCCGGATCCGGAATCGGTCTGATTTCGTCTTCTTCGGCATGCCAGCAGAGGCTGTTTTCGAAAGAACCGATGGTTTTGGCTTCAAAGGTAAGTTCGCTCAGAGCAGCACCGTTGACGGCAACGGCATTCTCTGAGAGTAATTTTTCCGGACTCACTTCGACCGTCTTGTCGTAATAGACCGTTCCGTCGTCGTTTCGGAGCACTATGTTTACAGTCTGCTTGCTGGTGGCATAGAGCTTGAACCACACTGTTCCGTCCTCGTTGCGGTCAATGTTCATCACAAGATTCTTGTTGGCATTTTTCACCACTCCTACTTCCCGATAGGGCATGAAGTATTGCTTGAATCGCTTTTCCTCATAGGGAGCAAGCCATGTGAAGTCCGGTTGGTTTTCGGTGAACACACCTGCCATGAGTTCGATGTAGGGTCCGTCGTGGTCGGTGAGGTTGCGGTCCCAAGCTCGTCCGAAGTCGCCGTTGCCCCAGGTCCATTGCTTCTTTCCGGGACTGACATGATGACTTGCGACGTGCAACATGCCACCATGCGTATCGTTCTCATAACCGCCTTCGAAATTGTATTTGGAGTTTACGCCCATATAGGAAGTGGGAACCTTGATGTTTCGATAGTTGGAAATGTCCACGCCACTCGAATAGTCCATCTTATAATAGGTGCCGGTCGCAATCGGGAAGGTACTAACGGCACGTTTCCCATGATCGAAGACAGCGTTGATGTCCTGTGGGAACACGCTCTGATAGTAGTCGTTGACCGACACGGCAGGGTTGGCCCACCACAGGAAAGTCTGCGGCAACGGCGTCCCGTTGTAGAGGTGCCCTTCTATTTCGAGGTAAGCCTTGCCGGGACGGAGCGTGAATCCTGCTGCGCCTTTCTGATGAAACATGCGTTCATACTCGTTGACCCACACCGTCACACTTCCGTCCGCATTCTCCTCAATGGTAGTGTCTACGGGCAGGTAGGTCGAAGGACGATGATGCTGTGGCCAGTTGAATTCTATGCCGCCGCTAATCCAGGGTCCTGCAAGACCCACGAGAGCAGGCTTGATGACGTGGTTGCAATAGACGAAATGCCGCTGCTTCACTTTGTCGTAAGCCATCTGGATGCGACCGCCCAATTCCGGTAGCACCATTATTTTGATGTATTCATTCTCCAAAAAAATGGCATGCCAGGTGTGGTCAACCGGCTTGTCGGCTATTTCCTCAATAATCGGATAAGGATAGACCACGCCCGATGAACCTTGATAGACGCGCTTCTCGAAGTACATCGGGTTCTTGTCCGGAGTGCCTGCTTCATAGGTAGGGATGACAACATCCTCTTTCCATGCTTTTACCATAATCGCTTGTTTTTATAGGTTTGATGGTTAATGTATTTTTCCTATGTGAATATATTTTGTCTTAGCGGAACAATTCTGTTATGCCATGTCGTCAAGATTTTTGCCTTTGGTCTCCTTGAGTTGTGCGGCGAAGAACAGGAAGCCAACGGCGCACACGGCGGCATAAATCCAGAAGGTTCCATAGCTGCCGAGACTGCGGTTGAGGAAGGGGAATGTATAGGTAAGTGTGGACGAACCCACCCACAATGCAAAGGTGCAAATGCTGACTCCCACGCTGCGTACACGGTCCGGGAAGATTTCAGAGATGAGTACCCAGGTGCAAGGACCGAGCGTCATGGCATAGCAGCCGATGGCGAGTACCACCAGTACAATCATTCCGACGCCTGTGACATGCAGGTAATAGCAGGTACCCAAGGTGAGATAGATGAGGGCCAGTCCTCCGGCACCGAGAAGCATGAGCGGCTTGCGTCCCAGATGGTCCACGGTTTTGATGGCCACGATGGTGAAGACCACGTTGGCTATGCCGGTGACCACGATGTTGAAGAGCACGTCACCAATTTCATAACCCGCTTGCTGGAAAATCTCCTGGGCATAGTTGAAGATGACGTTTGTGCCGCACCATTGCTGGAATACTGCGATGAAGATTCCGATACCCAATACTTTTGCATATCGCCGGGAGAAGAGCAGTCGCAGTTCCCCTCTCTCCTTCTCCGGTGCCTTGCCTTCTTTTATGAGCTCGCGCATGTGGAGCCAGCGCGGACTTTCCGGAATGAAGAAAGTCAGTATGAAGAAGAGAAGCGACGGAATCATCGGTACCCAGAACATCCATCTCCAGGCCATTTGCCCGTTCCATGAATCGGCAATTTCCATCGTGGTGATACCGTCTGCCATGGGTCTTGCTATGAGCCAGTTGATGATTTGTGCGGCAAGGATACCGATTACAATCATCATTTGATTGAGCGACACCATTCGTCCGCGAATTTCAGCCGGTGACACTTCCGCGATATACATGGGCGAGAGACCGGATGCCAGACCGATGCCCACGCCACCGAAGAACCGGGCTGTAAGAAATCCTCCAAACGATTCGGCCGCGCCTGTGGCAAGGGCGGAGAAAAGGAAGATGACGGCCGCAATGGCAAGCAGACGTTTTCGACCAATGCGGTCGGCCAGCCACCCTACGGTCATGGCTCCCACCATGCAGCCGATGAGGGCTATGGTCATGGCAGCTCCCTGGTCGCCGGCTGAGTCGGCAATGTCGAAGTAGGCCTCGTAGAAAGGTTTGGCCCCACCGATTACTACCCAGTCGTATCCGAACAACAATCCGCCGAAGGCACCGACGAGACATATAAAATATGGGTTTGTCTTTAATTTATTATTCATATCTTGATTTTTAGAATGGAGGTTTTTGAATCTTTATTGTCGTTTTACGGTTGCAAAGTTATAAAACGATTTGCCTCGGAAAATAGAATTACCTGTAGAAAAAATAGACGATTTTACGATGCTTCTTAATAATTATCGCTACATTTGCAATTGAATTGGAACCTTATTGCTAAAACTTTTGAAACTATGCTTAGACTCAGTGATGGCTTTTCGGGTGAACGCTCCGTGGTCATTCCCGACATGGTCAGGAAGACGTGCAGGGAAGATTCATTCTTAAAGCAACTGTATATCACAGATATCGGCTATTATCCTCATGCCACTTATCATTACAGGGAACGTCCTGTCGGCGTGGCTCAGTATATCTTGATTTACTGTATTAAAGGGAGTGGATGGTATTCTGTCTATGGTCACAGGTATGAGTTGAAAACGAATTGCTGGACCATCATTCCACGTAACGAACCGCATGTCTATGCTTCCAACAACAATGATCCATGGACTATTTATTGGGTTCACTTCACCGGCGAGCTGGCATCGGTATATGGCGACAACAGCTATGTGCCTAACGAGATTCATTCTGGTCCGACTTCTCGCATGACAGATCGTAACAACTTGTTTGAAGAGATTTTCCTTACCTTGACCGACAGTTATGCCTTGGACAATCTTCGTTATGCATCTTCTTTGCTATATACTTTCCTTGCCACCTTTAAATATCTTAAGAATTTCCGTAAATACAATGCTTCGGAACAACGTATGGATACGGGCAATATCGTTGAGATGGCAGTGAAATATATGGAAGAAAATATCGAGAAATCGTTGTCTCTGTCAGAGATGGCACATTACATTGGTTACTCTACCTCGCAGTTTTCCCTGATTTTCCGGAATGGAACGGGACACTCGCCACTTAGTTATTTCAATCTGCTTAAGGTTCGGCGGGCCTGCAAACTACTGGAGACTACCCAACTGAAAATCAAGCAAATCAGTGCTATGGTGGGTATTGACGACAGCTATTACTTCTCTCGTCTGTTCACTAAGACCATTGGCATTTCGCCCAAGAAATACAGGCAGTCGAGACCTGCAGGAGCATGATGTTCACGTGGTATTTATACAAAAAGGCGCTATCTCAATGCCCGGCTGGTTATTGAGGTAGCGCCTTCTTTATGTGTTGCTTGTCTTGTTTCGTGGGTAAAAAGAAACAAGACTTGGAGAAATGATAATCTATTAATATTGTTGCTTCTTCTGGTTTACGTAGGAAGAGAACTCCTTGTCGAAAGCTGCTGACTTGGCATCGGAGAGCGGACCGAGCGAACGACGGAGACCCTTGTAGTAGGTCTTCAACTTTTTGTTTACGGCCTTCATCACGTCAGCCTTGGCCTGAGGGGTGAGATCGGACTGTGCCAGTGGAGCGAAAATCTTGTCAAGGTCTTTGTGCATCTGCGGCACGAGGTCGTTAAGGAAAGCCAGATCGCCAGTGTACTGTCCGGCTGCTGAGCCATTCGTTTCAGCAGAACCATTGGCGGCTGCAGACTGGGTATTGGCAGCCTCGGTGCTTGTCGTGGCATCGTTGGCATCCGTCGATGTGCTTCCTTCATTGGTGCTGTCGGCAGCAGTCTGCTCGGTCTGGGCCTGCGAAGTCTCGTTGCTGTCCGTATTGCTTTTCATGAGCCATATAGCAACACACACGCCGACGAGCAGCAATACGACGAGTGACAAGAGTGCGGCTTTTTTGGGGCTTGTAGAGCCGGAACTGCTGTGCCGGTGGTCGAAGTCGGCGAGGAAGGCGTCAATGTCGAGATAACGTTCGCTGCGTCCGAATCCTGTGCTGCGCTGAATGATTCCGCTGTATTCCATGGGAAGTCTCATGTCCTTCATAATTTGTCCCAGAGCGTAGATGTCGGCTCGTGCGTCCAGTGCCACGGTGCCGTCCTCTGCCTCGGGGGCGATATATCGTGCTACATTCGAGGACTCCATGAGAGCGTCGGTGAAATGCTCGCGGAAATTGATGATACGCACCTGGTCGCCCTGCGTGGTGATGTAGACGAGACCGGGATAAAGCATACCGTGAACTACTCCGTTGTGGTGCAGATAGTTCAAGCCCTCGGCGATTTGCAGGATAATGGCTTTCTTCTCGTCGTCGGAGTGTGTTTCCTGAAGATATTTGTCGAGTGTTCTTCCGGGTTCTCTCTCCAGCACAATGCAGGTGCCGTAGTTTTCGATGTCTTCGAGAGCGGTCATCTTCATGAGATAGGGGCTGTCCATCTCGTGGTATTTTTCAAACTGCCGTTTGAGAGCTTTCTGATACTGTGTTTTCTCTCTGTAGGCTTCTTTCAGTCCGATGAGCAGCACCGGCTTGCCGTTGGCTGTTGCCTGAATCATCGAGTTGACGCTCGATGTGGGGATTACTTTTGCTTCAGTGATGTTCATGATGATGAATGATGTTTATGGGTTCTTTATTTGATGACTTTCCGAGAACTTTGTCGGGCGTTCAGCCGTCGTTAGAGGCTTTGTGTCTCTCTTGCCGTTATGCCTTTCTTGTCGTTCTGTCAGCTAGTCTGTATTTGTTGCCGGGTATCATTGCAAGGATTACATTTCTTCTTTCAGGGGGAACAGACCGTAGAGATTGGCGTCAATCATATCTGTTACGGCTCTGAAATCTTCCGGACTGTCCTCGAAACTCAGTCTGTCTCCGTCGATGACGATAAGTTCTCCCTTATATTCTTTCACCCAGTCTTCGTAGCGCTTTTGCAGGCCGGAGAGATAGCTGATGGAGATACTCTTCTCAAAGCTGCGTCCTCGTTTCTCGATATGCTTCACGAGGGTAGGGATGGACGAGCGAATGTATATCATGAGCTGCGGCAGCTTGACGAGGCTCATCATCAGCTCGAAGAGGTCGGAATAGTTCTGAAAGTCTCGGTCGCTCATGTATCCCATGTCGTGCAGGTTGGGGGCGAAAATACGTGCATCTTCGAAAATGGTGCGGTCCTGAATGATGGTCTCAGGACTGTTGGCTATCTCCACAACTTCCTTGAAGCGCTTGTTGAGGAAATAGATTTGCAGATTGAACGACCATCTTTTCATGTCCTTGTAGAAGTCGTCGAGATAGGGATTGTTGTCCACGGGTTCGAACCTTGGAGTCCAACCGTATCTCTTGGCAAGCATTTTGGTGAGCGTGGTCTTTCCGCTCCCTATGTTTCCGGCAATTGCGATATGCATGATGGATAAAATTATTTCGTTTCGTTATTGTTAAAGAGATTGGGCTGCTGGCAGATGTCCTCGAGACACCGGTCTACTTTCCTTATCACCTGAGCCAGGTCTTCGCGCGAATTTTTGAAGTCCAGGTCATCCACTTCTATGGTGAGCACCCGTCCCTTGTACTGGTGATGGATGAAGTTTTCGTAGCGCTCGTTGAGGCGGGTCAGATAGTCTATGCTCATGTTCTGCTCGTAGCTTCGTCCTCGCTGCTGCACGTTGTCTACGAGATGTGACACGGAGGCCCGCAGGTAAATCATGAGGTCGGGCATCCGCGCCACCATCATCATCGAGTCGAACAGTCCCATGTAGGTGTCGAAATCGCGGTCTGAGATGTTGCCCATGTCTTTGTTGTTGGCTGCGAAGATGTAGACACCCTCAAAAATGGAACGGTCCTGGATAATGGGCTTTTCAGAGCGGTTAATGGCAAGCAGGTCCCGGAAGCGCTCCTTGAGGAAGAACACTTCCGTGTTGAACGACCATCGGCGGATGTCGCGGTAATAGTCGTCCAGGTAGGGATTGTTTGCCACCTGTTCATAGTGGGCTTTCCAGCCATAGTGCTTGGCCAGGAGCTGTGTGAGCGTGGTCTTGCCGCTACCGATGTTGCCTGATATTGCGATATACATAATGTTGCGTCAATGCTTGAGGGCAAGGTTGTAGTTGAGGAAGCGCATGTCACCGGTGATGTCCTTGACCACTCGGATGAATGGCGGGAAATTCACCGATTCTGTCTGTGCCACACCTTTAGTCTCGAGGATGACAAGTCCCTCCAGCTGGTCGAGATAGGTGTCGAGCTCGAAGTATTGCCCTTTCCAAATAAAGCTTTGCCGGCGTTTGTGGATGGCCTGCCGATAGGGGTCTGCCTGTTGAAGCATGGAGTCGTAGAGGTTGTTGTTTACCTGTCGCTCGGTCTCTATCTGCTCGTTTGTGCCGATGCGCTTTTTGGTGGTATGTACGTTGACACACTTGCCCTGCCATTTGCGTCGGCGCAGTCTGACCTCGCAGCCGGGTTCTGCCACGAGATAGGTTTGCACGATGTCACTTTCAATTGCACCTGGAACCTCGCCGGTCACCTCCACGATGTACTTGCGTTCTTCTTCAATGGGCTGAGGCAGCGAGAGCACGTTGGAGATTTCCTTTATCACCCGGTAAATCTTATTGTCGAAGTTGCGGTGATTATTTATTACACGGAGGTGCGGATGTCCTGTCCATGCCTTGATGGTCTTTTTGTCCATCTCTCGTGCCTGTTCGATGCCTTCCTTTCGGTCCTTGTTGGTGGCTGTGGTATAGAATTCCTCTGCGCCGTCGGCAGCGGAGACAAGGTGGAGCACGGCATCGTATCGGTCGCGTAGCTGCTGTGTCGTCACGCCCACGTCATCTATGAGGCGTTGCCACATCTCCGGTTCCAGATAGGCAGAGATATCGAGGGTACCCCTGTCGCAGATGATGACAGTAGGCTCATCTAACTGTTGGGCCATTCGCAGGAAGTCATCTTCCATGGAGAGCTGAATTTGCAGAGTTGACTTTTCTCCCTCATAGAAAAATGCTTTGTTGTCGGTGAGATAGTCCATGCCGGCCTGGAGAAAGATGGTAGGAACCTCTGGCAGCGTGAACACCTTGAAGCCGCGGCTGCTGAAGTGCTCCATGATTTTCACCAGTGCGGTGGTCTTTCCAGCGCAGGGGCCGCCGGTGAGAACGATTTTCTTTATGGGTTTCATTCGGAGTATGTTGGTGGGTAAATAGGATTATAGTTTGCCCTGTGGTCCGAGGTAGCTGTCCTTGAATCCGAGGAAATAGAGCACACCGTCGAGTCCCATTGTGTTGATGCTTTGTCCGGCGCTTTCTTTTACGCGAGGCTTGGCGTGGAAGGCGATTCCCAGTCCGGCCTCCGATATCATCGGCAGGTCGTTGGCACCGTCACCTACGGCGATGGTCTGTGCCAGGTTCACCTTTTCCACCTGAGCAATGAGTTTCAGAAGTTCAGCCTTGCGCTGTCCGTCCACGATTTCGCCCACATAGTGTCCGGTGAGCTTGCCGTCCTCGCCGATTTCCAGTTCGTTGGCATATACATAGTCGATGCCGTATTTTCTTTGGAGATATTCGCCGAAGAAGGTAAATCCTCCGCTGAGAATGGCAATTTTATATCCGCAGGTCTTGAGTACCTTCATCAGTCGGTCCACGCCTTCGGTGATGGGCATGTGTTCGGCGATGTCCTGCATTACACTGGCGTCGAGGCCCTTGAGCAGTGCCACGCGCTCGGTGAAGCTTTCCTTGAAGTCTATCTCGCCCCGCATGGCACGTTCGGTGATGGCGCGCACTTTGTCGCCTACACCGGCTCGCTCTGCCAGTTCATCGATGCACTCTGTCTGTATGAGCGTGGAGTCCATATCGAAGCAGATGAGACGCCGCATGCGCCGATACATGTCATCGCGCTGGAAGGAGAAGTCTATTTCCTTGTCCTGTGACAACTTCATCAGTTCGGCTTGCATTTTGGGCCGGTCGACGGGAGTGCCTCTGAGCGAGAACTCTATGCAGGCGCGGTTGTTGCGTTCGGGGTGAACGATGCTCATGCGACCTGTCAGACGGAGAATAGAGTCTATGTTGAGACCCTGCCGGGCAATAATTTCCGTGGTGGCGGCAATCTGCGAGGCAGTGAGCTTGCGTCCGATTACGGTGAGGATGTATCGGTTCTTGCCCTGTTGGTTCACCCATTCCTCATAGTGCTCGTCGCTGATGGGCTGAAACCCGATGTTCACGCCGAGTTCGGTAGCCTTGAAGAGCAGTTCCTTCATCACCTGACCCGACTGTCTTTCGTCGATGCGCATCAGAATGCCCAGCGAGAGGGTAGAGTGGATGTCGGCCTGACCGATGTCCAGCACCTGTGCGTCGTGGGCAGCCAGGATGGTCATGATGGAGGCGGTGAGGCCCGGGCGATCCTGTCCGGCGATGCTGATGAGAATCTGTTCCTTATGACTTGCTTGTTCTTGCATTTTATTTGTCGTATATGATTGTACGTGCAAAATTAGATAAAAATATTGAGACCGTTTCAAAGATAGCCCTACAAATATTGCGGTCATTTCAAAGAAAATGACAAAAGATGAGGGTAAAATGACGGTAAAACTCTTTTTGCTGTCGACAAGTAACATGAATGAAACCTTTGCTTAGAAGCCGCAATATTTTCACAGAAATGACATTGCAGAAGATGAAGAATTGCAAAGTAAAAGACTGATGTGGTGTGTTACTAGTGTGCTGTTGCTAAAAATGAAAAAAGCCCGGCTGCGTAAACCTTGAAGGTTCCGTTGCCGGGCTTTCTCTATGTTGGATGAGGCGCGCTTATTGCAGGGCCTTCATCACTTTCTCATAGTAGCGCTGTGTTTGTCGGATGCCATAGTTAATGCCTCCGTTCCACGAGCGAATCGCTTTCTCAATACTGTTGAGCGGGTTGTACTTCGACTGGAAGAGCAGAAACATCTCCTTGGATTTCTGTAGACTGAAGCGGTCGGAGAGTCTGAAACGTTTCTTGCTTTTTCTCTGTCTCAGAATCTGGTTGCACTCAGCTACGAGAATGGGAGTAATCTGCATGGCGCCCACCGAATTTCCTCGTTTTGCCTTGGTGTTGCCCCCGCTTTCCACCTGAATGATGGCGCTGATAACGGGGTCCCAGTTAAAGTCTTCTGTCACGTTGTCCGAATCCGCTACCTCTTCGGCAGCATTTGATGGAATCGTTAAAAGTAGAGCAGCGATAAATAATACAATCTTTTTTATTCTCTTCATATTACTCATTTTATGGAGCCTTGAACACTAGAAAAAGCAGAAATGTCCGCGGCGATGGGGATACCAGAGAAAGATCTACGACATTCGCCTGAGCTCCGTTAGCAATAGGCCGAAGCTTCCAATACGAGAGAAAGCTAACGGCTTGTTTTTCTCAAAACGTTGGCAAAGGTAATAAAAAATTCTCATAATTAGCCATTTGTTACGTAATTTATACTTTCGGGGCTCTAAATGGGTGGCTTTTAACATCAAAGGGCGACAAGGTGAAATTTCGTTATCGGATATCGATTTCCTTGACTTGTGGCAAGAGAAAATGAAGTAAGCATATTCTTTTTTGGTCAAAATCTTGCACTTTTGGCTAAAATGGCTTAACTTTGTGGAAATTATCTGATTAAATAAAAAAGGAAAATATGTCGCAAGATCATAACCATCTCGTCATAATGGCCGGCGGCGTGGGCAGCAGATTCTGGCCCATGAGCACTGCTGACAAGCCCAAGCAATTTATAGACGTTCTCGGTGTGGGCCGCACGCTGTTGCAGATGACGGCTGACCGATTCCGCAAAGTCTGCCCGCCGGAGAACATCTGGGTGGTGACTAATAAGAAATATGTGGACCTGGTGCGCGAACAACTGCCGGAAATCCCCGAGACAAATATTCTTAAAGAGCCTTGCCGCCGCAATACCGCTCCCTGCATCGCTTATGTGAGCTGGCGCATCAAGATGACCGATCCGAAGGCCAACATCGTTGTGACGCCCAGCGACCATCTTGTGACTGATACGGAGGAGTTCCGCCGTGTGATTCTGTCGTCGCTTCAGTTCACCAGTGAGACCGATGCTATGGTGACCATTGGCATCAAGCCTACCCGTCCTGAAACAGGTTACGGATACATTCAGGCTGACCTCAGTGCCCGTTCGCCCCGTAACAAGGAAATCTTCCGGGTGGACGAGTTCCATGAGAAGCCTAATCTTGAGACTGCCATGCGCTATATCCATGAGAATAACTACTTTTGGAATGCGGGCATCTTTGTATGGGGAGTGGAGACTATTGTCAACGCTCTGCGTATCTATGTGCCGGGCATTAACAAGATTTTCGAGAGCATGAAGGACGACATGGGTACACCTCGCGAGCAGGAACTCATTGACGAACGTTATGGCGACTGCGACAACATCTCCATTGACTATGCCGTTATGGAGAAGGCCTATGAAATTTATGTCTTTCCGGCAGATTTTGGCTGGAGTGACCTGGGTACATGGGGCTCGCTTTTACAGCAGACCCAGCACGACATTTACGGCAACAGTCTCATCGGTCCCAACGTGAAGGCTTACGATTGCCACAACTGTATTGTGCATACCACTCAGGAGCGTCGTGTGGTAGTGCAGGGCCTGGACAACTTTATCGTAGCCGAACACGACGGAACCCTTCTGGTATGCAGTCTCGGTGAGGAACAGCGCATCAAGCAGTTCTCCGGAGAAGGATGAACCTTGAGTGCAGACGGAAATTACGGACAGGCTTGGCTGCCAATAAAATATAAAAGCCGTTACAATATTAATATTAATATATATATCTTAAATATATTGTATCCTAATAATATAGCTAAGGACAACCAATAAAGAAAATAGAGAAAACAGACCGACAGGGAAATTCAATGGCATTCCCTGTCGGCGACAAAACAAGGAAAGACTTTTAGACCAAAATGGAAAAGAAGATTGCGCTTATTACGGGTATTACTGGACAAGACGGCTCTTATTTGGCCGAGTTCTTAATAGAAAAGGGATATGAGGTGCACGGACTACTGCGCCGAAGCTCTTCGTTCAACACCGGCAGAATAGAGCACCTCTATCTGGACGAGTGGGTGCGCGATATGAAGCGCAAGCGACTGGTGAATCTTCACTGGGCAGATATGACGGACAGCTCTTCGCTTATCCGCATCATTGCAGAGGTGAAGCCCACGGAAATATATAACCTTGCTGCCCAAAGCCACGTCAAGGTGAGCTTTGATGTGCCCGAATACACCGCCGATACAGATGCTACGGGAGTATTGCGACTGCTGGAGGCCGTGCGAATCTGCGGCTTGGATAAGTCGTGCCGCATCTACCAGGCCTCTACGTCCGAGCTGTTCGGCAAGGTACAGGAGGTGCCGCAGCGTGAGACCACTCCTTTCTACCCGCGTTCACCCTATGCAGTGGCCAAGCTCTACGGTTACTGGATTATGAAAAACTATCGTGAGTCTTACGGTATGTATTGTTGTAACGGCATCCTCTTCAATCATGAGAGCGAGCGCCGCGGTGAGAATTTCGTCACGCGCAAAATTACCCTTGCAGCTTGTCGTATAGCTCAAGGTTATCAGGACAAGCTGTATCTTGGCAACCTCAATGCACGTCGTGACTGGGGCTATGCCAAGGACTACGTGGAGTGCATGTGGCTCATCCTGCAACAGCCTGAACCCGACGATTTTGTTATCGCCACGGGCGAATACCATACGGTACGCGAGTTTGCTACACTGGCTTTCCATCAAGTGGGCATCGAACTCGACTGGCAGGGCGAAGGTGTGAACGAGAAGGGTATTGACAAGGCTACGGGACGTGTGCTCGTAGAGGTTGACCCCAAATACTTCCGGCCCGCCGAGGTGGAACAGCTTCTTGGTGACCCCACTAAGGCAAAAAAGCAGTTGGGTTGGAATCCCCGCAAGACTTCTTTTGAACAGCTCGTGAAGATTATGGTGGATCACGACATGAAATTCGTGCGCAAACTCTACATAAAGGCACAAATGCCAGAATAGTCCTCGTGTTTTGGCGGAATGCGCTTCGCGCTGGAGTCTTTATATGACATTCTGCACGTCTGTGCTTTCATGCCATGACGAGAACGAAAACAAGGACAAAGATAAATAAGTAAGCAAAGGGATTGAAATGCTGACAAAAGATTCTAAGATTTATGTAGCCGGTCATCACGGTCTGGTGGGCTCGGCTATATGGAATAATCTGAAGCAACGCGGTTATAATAATCTGGTGGGTCGCACCCACAAGGAACTGGACCTCACCGACCAGCTTGCCGTGAAGAAATTTTTCGATGAGGAACAGCCGGACGCCGTGGTACTTGCTGCTGCCTTCGTGGGCGGTATCATGGCCAACTCGCTCTATCGCGCCGACTTCATCATGCAGAACATGAAGATTCAGTGCAACGTCATCGAGCAGGCCTACAAGCACCATGTGAAGAAGCTGCTCTTCCTCGGCTCTACCTGTATCTATCCGAAGAACGCTCCCCAGCCCATGAAGGAGGATGCCCTCCTCACCTCGCCACTGGAATATACCAATGAGGAATATGCCATCGCGAAGATTGCCGGACTGAAAATGTGCGAGAGCTACAACCTGCAGTACGGCACCAACTACATCGCCGTGATGCCCACGAACCTCTACGGTCCCAACGACAACTTCCATCTGGAAAATTCGCATGTGCTGCCTGCCATGATGCGTAAGATTTATCTCGCCAAACTCATCCACGACAACCAGTGGGATGCCATCCGCGTGGACATGGACAAGCGGCCCATCAACCCCACGGACAAATTGCGAGCCGTCATCGGCGAGGGCAACGTGGACGGCAGGAACGACAAGGACCGCATTCTGAAGGCCCTTGCCTTCTACGGCATCGAGGACAACAAGGTGACGCTCTGGGGCGACGGCTCTCCGTTGCGCGAGTTTCTCTGGAGCGAGGACATGGCCGATGCTTCGGTGCACATCCTGCTCAACGTGGACTTCAGTGACATCATCGGCATCGAGAAGTATTCCAGTGTGTTCTACGGAGCTAAAACAGACGGTGAGGTAAACCGCAACAACTCCGAGGGTCGCGGCGGTGCCATTCCCTCGCTGGGAGAGATTCGCAACTGCCATATCAACGTGGGCACGGGCAAGGAACTGACCATCAAGGAACTGTCACAGCTCGTGGTGAAGACCGTAGGTTTCGAAGGTACAGTAGCCTGGGACACCACGAAGCCCAACGGCACGCCCCGCAAGCTCATCGACGTGTCGAAGCTCCACTCTCTCGGCTGGCACCACAAGGTAGAGATTGAGGATGGCGTGGAAAAGCTTTATGAGTGGTATCGTGAAAGTTTAAGGTAAATCAATCCTTAAAATTCTTAGCTTTAAAATATTTAGAAGAGGCTGAGTCAAAAGTTACTTTTGGCTCAGCCTCTTTTTTGTTCACTTAGTTTATCGCATCCGGCTATACAGGTCTTCTGGCATGCACTTTCACCATAATTTGCTTTTAGGTTTTATCT
>JBMNUW010000029.1:0-25642 GCA_050946475.1 Prevotella sp. | reverse complement strand
TCGGAATGTCTATCTACTACACCCTCGCCGCCATCTACGGCTACCTTGTGTGGAAGTTCGGCAAGAAGCGCGGACAACAGCCCGAGGAAGAGATGCCCGTCACCCACTATCCCAAGCGTCTCATCGTACCTGCCCTCGTGGTATGGCTCGCGGCGTGGGCAGCCGTGTGGTTCATTCTCGTGAAATTCACTAACAGCAACGTACCCGTCACCGACTCGTTTGTCAATTCGCTCAGTTTCATCGGTCTGTGGGCTCTCGCCCGTAAGTATCTCGAACAGTGGCTGATATGGATTGTCGTCGATGCAGTCAGTGCCGTGCTCTACGTCTACAAGGGCATACCTTTCATGGCATCGCTCTATGCTCTCTACGTCGTCATCGCCATATTTGGATATCGTAAATGGCGGCAGATGATGAGGTGATTCGCCTTACTTCTCGACGTGACCCACGTGGGAAACAATTGAGCCCCACATGGGAAACGATAGAGTCCCACGTGGGAAATGATTGAGTCCCACGTGGGTCTCGTTCTTGTCCCACGCAGGGGACAATCGGCTCCAAGCTGGGTAACGTTCATTTCCCAGCTTGGAGCCGTTTTTATTTACGCTCATACCCGCCATCTATCATCATATTTGGTACCATAAAAGAGATACCTCCAACGGATCGTATTAGCCCTGTTCCTCCTTCGCCTACGCGATGTTTTGATGGGATTTTGCTGCGGTCCAACAGGGGTTGATAAGATTTTCAGGGATTTCTGCGCGTTAGCGCTTCATAAATCAAATCGGTCGTTTTGGATTATGATTTTGCTGCTCAAAAGAAATCACTAATAATCATACAAAATCTCTGAAAATCTTTACTTTGCGAGGCAAGCCATCGAACAAATTTATCTTGCCAACCAATTAAACGAATGACCCGAATTTTTCCATCGCTGCAAAGCAACGATTAATTAGTGTAATTAGGGAAATTCGTTGGCAAAATAATTAAGTTGGCTGGATATATCCAACAAGTTTTGATAAGATTTTCAGTGATTTTCAGAGATTTCTGCGCATAAGTGCTTCATAAAACAAGACCGACGATTTGGATGATTTCTACAAGGCAATGCTTCAAAGTGGCTTCATTTCTTGGACGTCTCATTGAAATAAACTAAATTTGCAGGAATACCCATTAAGGAAGAAACACTCATTCAGAACATGTATCAGTATTATTCACTTATCTCTCTTTTGTCGCACTTCGACCATGTGATTCTTGCAGACGGTGACTATCCCTCCCACCCCATTGCCCTCCACCTGCTGACGAGTGCCACCCATCTCGTCTGTTGCGACCGTGCCGGGATGCAGGCTATGGAACACGGTCTGCACCCCGAAGCAATCGTGGGCGACGGCGACTCCATACCTGAAAACTTCCGACGCGCTCATGCCGTCCTCTTCCACCACGAAGCGGAACAGGACGACAATGACCTGACGAAGGCTACGAGGTTCATCTTGCAACACATGGAATCCGCCGCCAACGATCATACACCATTCCATGAGATTGCCCCGTCACCTTCCTCGGACGTCAACATGACAAACACACGTCCCGTCATCTGCTACCTTGGGGCAACGGGCAAGCGTGAAGACCACACTCTAGGCAACATCTCGCTCATGATACACTATTATCGCAATTTCGGAATCTCTCCTGTGATGGTGACGAACTATGGCTGGTGGGTCGTGGGAGAAGACATGGCCCGCTTCGAAACATTCGAGCATCAACAGGTCAGCATTCTCAACGTTTCCTGTAAAAATCAACTCAGCTCCACGGGCTTGCGCTGGCCTACCCGACCTTTCACCGCTCTCTGGCAGGGTACACTCAACGATGCCTCAGGCTCAGATGTCACTCTCCACGGCGACGGCCTCTACCTCGTCTTCCGCACGTTTGAACGGAAAGAATGAAGTGGCGTATAGAAATAATGAGGAACAGTATAAAAAATGAAGCACATATAATGAGTCCTATATATGATAATAAGTGAAGCCCATATAGATAAGTGATGAATCTTATAAAAAAGTGAGACGCTGTATAGAAGAAAAGTGCGTATGATAAAAGAGTGGCACCTTAATATATAAGGTCTATCGCAAAAAACTCGGGATAGGTAGCGCCTTACAGGCGCATCGCCCCACACCATGACAAGCCCATGGCATCCACTCCGCTTCGCTGCGTGTATGCCATGATCTACTAAGGTACGGCCCTGTGGACCAATGCGCACGAAACAAAGCAAACCGCCGCACGACGCCTGCAAGGCGCTACCTCAATAACCGTGTGCATCGAAGCGAAGCGGAGATGCATACGGATGATGATAACTCCAATCCGACCCCGCGCCTGAAAGGCACTACCACGGTAACCGTATGCATCGAAGCAAAACAAAGACGCGTACGGAAGAGGGCATTAGAAGGCTCGTGATGTATAAATATTCATCCGAATAATCGATTTTGTTATTTTTTGCCCCTGATAATGCATTTTTTATTCGTTTTACTTGCATAATTAAAAATATTCTCGTAGTTTTGCAACCGTAAATGAATAAATATTCAAAGCATGAAACAGAAGAGTAGCCGATTGGAAGCCATCAAAATGATAATTTCCAGTACGGAAATTGGCAGCCAGGAAGAACTGATGGGACATCTCCGTAAAGAAGGATTCGAGCTTACACAAGCCACCCTCAGTCGTGACCTCAAGCAACTGAAAGTGGCTAAGGCATCATCCATGAACGGACAATACGTGTACGTCCTACCCAACGAGACGATGTACAAACGGGTGCACAAGCCCCTGCCCGTATCCGAGATGATGTCCATGCCACAGTTCACGTCTATCCACTTCACAGGCAATCTCGGAGTGATACGCACGCGACCGGGCTACGCCAGTTCCATCGCCTACAACATCGACAACGCGCAGCTGCCTGAAATACTCGGAACGATTGCCGGAGACGACACCATCTTCATCGCCGTGCGCGAAGGCACTGATCACGATTCCGTCGTCGAAGCATTGAATAACATCGTCATAATTTAATCATAACTCATGGAAGAAATCAAAGTGATGGTAGCCGATGAATCGCATATAAAATATGTCGACACCATCTTGCAAACCATTGCAGAGGCCGCCAAGGTGAGAGGCACCGGCATCGCCAAGCGCTCACCTGAATATGTAGCCACGAAAATGAAGGAAGCAAAGGCGGTCATCGCACTCCAAGGAGAGCGCTTTGCCGGATTCAGCTACATCGAGACCTGGGGCAACAAACAGTACGTTACCACAAGCGGTCTCATCGTTCATCCCGACTTCCGCGGCCTGGGACTTGCCAAACGCATCAAGAACATGACATTCACACTGGCCCGCATCCGATGGCCTCATGCCAAGATATTCTCTCTGACCAGCGGCTCGGCCGTGATGAAAATGAACACTCAACTGGGCTATCACCCTGTGACTTTCTCTGACCTCACCACCGACGAGGCTTTCTGGCGCGGCTGTGAGGGATGCATAAACAAGGACGTGCTGCATCGCACCGGACGTCGCTATTGCATCTGCACCGCCATGCTCTTCGACCCCGAAGAACATCTGCCTGCAAAGATTCCGAGCGACGTCATCGAACGAATCAGAAAAATAGACAACGGCGAGGCACCGGACACAGACAACGGATGAGAAGCCGGGACAACAACAGAAAACAGTAACAACATCAAATACTTCAGATTATGAAAAAGAAAGTAGTAGTAGCCTTCAGCGGCGGTCTGGATACATCATACACAGTAATGAAACTCACGCAGGACGGATGGGACGTCTATGCGGCTTGCGCCAACACGGGCGGTTTCAGTGCTGAGCAACTGAAGAAGAACGAAGAGAACGCCTACAAGCTGGGTGCCGTAAAGTATGTCACTCTCGACGTTACCCAGGAGTACTATGATAAATCGCTCAAGTATATGATTTTCGGAAATGTGCTGCGCAACAACTGCTATCCCATCAGCGTGTCTTCGGAGCGCATTTTCCAGGCTATCGCCATCGCCCGCTATGCCAAGGAGATAGGTGCCGATGCCATTGCACACGGTTCAACAGGTGCAGGCAACGACCAGATTCGTTTCGACATGACTTTCCTGGTCATGGCACCCGGTGTGGAAATCATCACACTGACCCGCGATCATGCCCTTTCGCGCAAGGAAGAGGTGGACTATCTCAACGCACACGGCTTCAAGGCCGACTTTGCCAAACTGAAGTATTCGTACAACGTTGGCATCTGGGGAACCAGCATCTGCGGCGGAGAACTTCTTGACCCGACGCAGGGACTGCCCGAGGAAGCCTATCTCAAGCACGTCACCGCCAAGGAGCCGGAGCGGGAGCTGCGCATCACGTTCAAGAAGGGCGAGATTGTCGCCATCGACGGTGAGCAGTACGACGACAAGGTGAAGGCCATCCAAAAGATTGAGGAAATCGGTGCCAGCTACGCCATCGGCCGCGACTGCAACGTGGGCGACACCATCATCGGCATCAAGGGCCGTGTGGGATTCGAGGCTGCCGCCCCCAAGCTCATCATCGAGGCTCACAGACTGCTGGAGAAATCTACCCTGTCGAAATGGCAGCAATACTGGAAGGACCAAGTGGCAAACTGGTACGGTATGTTCCTGCACGAGAGCCAGTATCTCGAGCCGGTGATGCCCGACATCGAAGCCATGCTCACCTCCTCGCAGCGCCACGTCAACGGTACTGCCATTCTGAAGCTCCGTCCCTACTCCTTCCAGACTGTTGGAATAGACTCGCCCGACGACCTCACAAAGTCGAAGCTCGGCGAATACGGAGAGATGCAGCACGGATGGACCGCCGAAGACGCCAAGGGCTTCATCAAGGTAACGTCCACGCCGCTGAGAGTTTATTACGGTATTCACAAAGACGAAGAAAGATAAAACCATGAGCAAACCCCTTTACCGTTCAGACAACAGATGGATAGCAGGCGTCTGTGGCGGTCTTGCCGAATATTTCGACTGGGACCCGAACATCGTACGCCTCATCTATCTTATTATTTCGGTATGCAGTGCCGCCTTTCCTGGCATTCTGATTTATATCATTCTATGGTTCTGTATGCCGTCCAAGCATTGAAGCTCGCTGACTGCGAGGCACTCTGAATGTGCCTTTCTTCACGACAAAGCCTAAGACCTGGATTCCAATGTTACAGGTCTGGTCATCCACTTCAAAGTAACAAACAGGCGCGGACGGGTCTCAAAAGTCCCGCCCGCTCCGACTCTAACAACATTCTCCATGATAAGAATAGGTATTCTTGGCGGCGCAGGCTATACAGCAGGCGAACTCATCCGCCTGCTCATCAATCACCCGCAAGCCGAAATTGTATTCGTCAACAGCGAGAGCAATGCCGGCAATCTTCTTACCGACGTGCATGAGGGTCTCTACGGCGACACCGACATGCGTTTCACCTCTGACATGCCCTTCGACCAGGTCGACGTGGTGTTCTTCTGCTTCGGTCACGGCAAGAGTGAGGCATTCCTCAAGGAGCACGACGTGCCCGACAACGTGAAAATCATAGATCTTGCCCAGGACTTCCGACTGGCTCCCACCGACGGCGGAGAAGCACAGACACGCTACGAGCCGGAAGGTGTGGCACATCCCACGCCGAAGCATCATGATTTCGTCTACGGACTGCCCGAACTGAACCGCGCTGCCATCGCCAAGGCCAGACACATAGCGAATCCCGGATGCTTCGCCACGTGCATCCAGCTGGGACTGCTGCCTGCCGCCAGGCAACGGCTGCTGACGGGGAACGTCAGCGTGAATGCCATCACCGGGTCTACGGGAGCCGGCGTGAAGCCCGGTGCCACCACCCACTTTTCCTGGCGTAACAACAATCTGAGCATCTACAAGGCTTTCCGTCATCAGCATGTACCTGAAATAAGACAGAGCCTGCGTCAAGTACAAGGCTACTTAGATGCCTCCATCGACTTCATCCCCTATCGCGGCGATTTTGCACGTGGCATCTTTGCCACCGAGGTAGTGCAGTTGCCCGACGTCGACGAACAAGCCGTTATCGATGGCTACCGCCAATTCTACGCCAACGAGCCTTTTACACACTATGTGGAGAACCCGCTCGACCTGAAGCAGGTGGTGAACACCAACAAGGCGCTCATACACGTGGACATCATCGACCATAAACTGCTCGTAACCTCGTGCATTGACAACCTGCTGAAAGGAGCCGTGGGTCAGGCCGTGCAAAACATGAACATCATGTTCGGCATAGACGAGACCACCGGTCTGAGACTCAAGCCCAGCGCCTTCTAACAGGGCTTCCCGAGGCAGAAATGCCTCATATTCTTTTATTTTTATGAAAAATAGAGGCAAATATAGACATCTATAAAATACGTAAGACCTTTACAGGTATCTATAGCCTCTAAAAAATAACAATCCGCTCGAGCTTGCCCGGGCAAAAACAGCATACAATGAAACTATTTGACGTATATCCCCTCTTTGATGTAAATATTGTCCGCGGCAAGGGTTGCCACGTCTGGGATGACAAAGGCCAGGAATATCTTGACTTCTATGGCGGTCATGCCGTAATCAGCATCGGTCACTGCCATCCCCATTATGTCGAGGCTGTAACTGCTCAGCTCAACAAACTGGGATTCTATTCCAACTCCGTCATCAACGACTTGCAACGCCAGTTGGCAAAGCGCCTGGGCCCCATCAGCGGATACGATGACTATCAGTTGTTCCTCATCAACAGCGGAGCCGAAGCCAATGAGAACGCCTTGAAACTGGCGTCCTTCACCAACGGCCGTTCACGCATTCTTTCGGCAGAGAAGGCTTTCCACGGACGTACTTCGCTCGCCGTGGAGGTAACCAATAACCCTAAAATCACTGCCCCGGTGAACGATAACGGAAATGTGACTTTCCTGCCCATCAACGACATCGCTCCCTGGGAAAAGGAACTGAAGAAAGGTGATGTGTGTGCCTGCATTCTGGAGTGCATCCAGGGAGTAGGCGGCTGCCACATGGTGGAGGCTGAATTTGCGCAACAACTGGAAAGCCTCTGCCACAAGTACGGAACCTTCCTCATCTGCGATGAAATACAATGCGGCTACGGCCGTTCCGGCAAGTTCTTCGCTCATCAGTGGCTCGGCATCCGCCCCGACCTCATCACTGTAGCCAAGGGCATCGCCAACGGATTCCCCATGGCAGGTGTGCTCATTTCACCCGAATTCAAGCCCGTCTACGGTCAACTCGGCACCACCTTCGGCGGCAACCATCTGGCCTGCGCCGCTGCCCTGGCAGTTCTCGACGTGTACGAAAAAGAGCATGTTGTGGAAAATGCCGACAAAGTGGGAACCTATTTCATCAGCAAACTGAAAGACCTGATGGCACATGAGCCTCACATCAAGGAAGTGAGAGGACGGGGCCTCATGATTGGTGTGGTGCTGGATATCCCGCAGAAAGACGTGCGTCAGCGCCTCATCACCGACGAACACTGCTTCACGGGCTGTGCCGGCACGGACATCCTGCGTATCCTCCCGCCGCTGATTATCACCAAGTCGGACGTAGACGACTTCCTCGCCCGTCTCGCCCGGGTGCTTCATTCCTTCTGATTCGGGGGCAACCCCTTCATCGGCAGCACCAGCCATTCCGCCATCCACGGCTCGCCTGTTGCCTCTTTTCGTCGGCAGGGTTTCCGTTCCGCCGAGCTTGGCTCGGTGGCTCTCGTCTTTCATCCCCGCATTCCTTTCATATTTCACAACAGCTAAATATCAAACAACATGAAAATATCCATCATTGGAGCAGGAGAAATGGGCGGTGCCTTCGCTCACGGTCTGCTTAAGAGCAACCTCTTCAAGCCCGGCGACATCACCGTGGCCAATCGTCATGACGACAAGCTCAAACCCTTCGCCCTGCTTGGTGCCAGTGTTACCACAGACAACAAGGCTGCAGCACAACTGGCCGACATCGTAGCCATTGTGGTGAAGCCCAACGTGGTACAGACTGTAGTAGAAGAAATAAAGCCCGTCATGGACTATCAGAAACAAATCGTGGTAAACATGGCTGCCAGTATCTCTCTCTCACAACTTGAGAGCTGGTTCAACAAAGACGGCGAGGTGCCTCGCATCTGCCAGGCACTGCCTAACATCGGCATCAGCCAGAAACAGTCCATGACATTCATCGTCCCCAACAGCAAGATGGGCTCCGACCTGCACACCGTCACGGATATCTTCGACGACCTGGGGCAGACACTCGTCACTACCGAGCCGCTTCTTGTGGCAGGCAATGCATTGGCAGGATGCGGTATTGCCTACGTGATGCGCTATGTCAGAGCCGCCTCAGAAGCCGGAGTGGAAATGGGACTGAAAGCCGATCAGGCCAAAGACATCGTGCTCCAGACCATGAAGGGTGCCGTGGCATTGCTTCAGGGCAACAACACACATCCCGAAGCTGAAATCGACAAGGTGACCACACCCGGGGGCCTCACCATCAAGGGTCTGAACACCATGGAGCGCTACGGATTCAGCACCGCCGTGATAGAAGGCATCAAAGCCGGGAAGAAATAAAATAGCATATTCTTACACGCTTTCGATATTTTTTCGTACTTTTGGGTCGATTCTAACATTTGCATACCTGTTTAACTAAACATCAGCATTATGAACGATTCAGCCATCATACAGATTGGGCAACGACTGAAAGGACTGCGCGAAGTGCTCGACATTGACGTCGAGGAAATGGCGCAGACCTGCGACATGACGCCCGAAGAGTACCGGAAAATGGAGAACGGCGAAGGAGAACTACAGGTGAGCAACCTGCAGAAGATTGCCAAGAAGTATCAAGTCTCGCTCGAAGAACTGCTCTTTGGAGAGGAACCACACAACAGTTCCTACTTCATTACCCGCAAGGGAAAGGGCATGAGCGTAGAGCGTAACAGCGCCTACCAATACCAGAGTTTGGCCGGTGGCTTCCGCGGACGCAAGGCCGACCCCTTCATCGTCACCGTGTGGCCCAAAGAGGGCGACCAACACTCAAAACCCAACTCGCACGCCAACCAGGAATTCAACATGGTTATGGAAGGTAGTATGGAACTCGTCATAGGTAACAGGAAACTGGTACTAAACGAGGGCGACAGCATCTACTTCGACTCCACACAACCCCACTACATGCGTGCACTGAACGGAGAGAAAGTAATGTTTCTCGCCATCATCTTCTAAAAAGCATCTTCAATAGGTTGACATTATGATAGAAAGATTTCTTAAACAGACACATTTCACGTCGGAAGAAGATTTCAAAGAACATCTGCAGTTCATCATACCGGAAAATTTTAACTTCGCCTATGACGTGATGGACGCATGGGCCGAAGAAAAGCCCGACAAGCTGGCACTTCTCTGGACCAGCGAACGCGGCGAAGAAGTACGCGCAACCTTCGCCGACCTCAAACAGCAGACCGACCAGGCCGCCAGCTACCTTCAGCAACTCGGCATAGGCCGGGGAGACAAGGTGATGCTCATCCTCAAGCGGCACTATCAGTGGTGGCTCGCCATGCTCGCCCTTTGCAAGCTCGGCGCCATAGCCATTCCTGCCACGCACATGCTCACCGTAAAGGACATTGAATACCGTAACCAGCGGGCAAGCATCAAGGCCATCATCTGCTGCAACGACGAATACGTCACTACACAGGTAGCAGGTGCCATGCCCAACAGCAATACAGTGGAGACACTCGTAGCCGTCAACTCAATGGTGGAGTTTGACAAGCCCGTGCCCGAAGGCTTCCACGACTGGCACAAGGAATGGAAGAAAGCTCCGAAATTCGTGCGGCCGAAACATGTGAATACCAACGACGACACCATGCTGATGTACTTCACCAGCGGTACCAGCGGTGAACCGAAAATGGTGGCACACGACTTTCTCTATGCACTCGGACACCTCACGACAGGCGTGTTCTGGCACAACTTGAACGAGAACAGCATCCATCTCACCGTTGCCGACACTGGTTGGGGAAAGGCTGTCTGGGGCAAGCTCTACGGACAATGGTTCGCAGGTGCCACCGTCTTTGTATTCGACCATGAGAAATTCACTGCCGAGAAGATTATGCGCGCCATGGAAAAATACCATGTCACTTCCTTCTGTGCACCGCCCACTATTTATCGATTCATGATTCAGGAGGACTTCTCGAAATATGACCTTTCCTCTCTGAAATACTGCACTACGGCAGGAGAAGCACTGGAACCTGCCGTCTATCAGAAATTCTACGATATCACCGGCATCAAAATGATGGAGGGATTCGGACAGACCGAAACCACTATGACACTCGGCACCTTCCCCTGGACAGAGCCCAAGCCCGGCAGCATGGGAAAGCCCAATCCGCAATATGACATTCGTCTGCTGCGTCCGGACGGTTCGGAGTGCGAGGACGGTGAAAAAGGAGAGGTGTGCGTACATGTAGGCGACACCAAACCCATCGGACTTTTCAAGGGCTACTATCGTGACGAGGAACTTACCCGCAAGGCCTGGCACGACGGATTCTATCATACGGGCGACCTGGCCTGGCGCGACGAGGACGGTTACTATTGGTTTGTCGGACGTGCCGATGATGTCATAAAGTCATCGGGCTATCGCATCGGCCCGTTCGAGGTGGAAAGTGCACTGATGACCCATCCGGCAGTAGTGGAATGTGCTGTTACAGGTGTGCCCGACAAGGTACGCGGCATGTTGGTGAAAGCTACCGTGGTACTGGCCAAAGAATGGAAAGACAAGGCAGGCGATGCCCTCGTGAAGGAATTGCAGCAGCACGTAAAACATGAGACGGCCCCCTACAAATATCCGCGCATCGTGGAATTTGTGGACGAACTGCCAAAGACTATCTCCGGAAAAATCAGACGTGTGGAAATCAGGGAGAAAGACCTGAAAGAAAACAAAGACTGAAAACTCGCCGGGAAGTTCAAGGGACTGCAGGACAACAACAGTCTCTTGAACTTTATGGAAAAGAATGAAGAAGGGCAAAGCATTAACAATAACAACATACAAGACAATGAGTAAGAGAGTAGTAATAAAGATTGGTTCCAACGTACTGATGCGTGCCGACGGCAAGACGGACATTACGCGCATATCCAGTATTGTGGACCAGGTGGTGTGGCTTCGGCGCAACGGCTATCAAGTCATTCTCGTTTCCTCAGGTTCCATTTCCTGCGGTCGCGACGAATTTAGCTCCGAACGAAAGCTTGACAGCGTGGAGCAACGACAGCTTTTCTCCGCCATCGGTCAGGTGAAACTGGTCGGTCTTTACTACGACCTCTTCCGTGAATATGGCGTTCACGTGGGACAGGTGCTCACAATGAAGGAGAGCTTCGCTACGCGCAACGAATATCTCAATCAGCGACAGTGCATGGAGGTGATGCTCGAGAACGATGTACTGCCCATTGTAAACGAAAACGACACGGTGAGCGTCACTGAATTGATGTTCACCGATAACGACGAACTGTCCGGTCTCGTTGCTTCGATGATGAATGCCGACGCTCTCATCATCCTCACCAACGTTGACGGCATCTACAACGGCAATCCCAAAGACCCCACCACACGCGTAATACCTATGGTGAATTACGACCGTGACCTGGGCGAGTATATACAAGATGAGAAAAGCGGATTCGGCCGAGGAGGCATGATTACCAAGACTCGCATAGCCCGTAAGGTGGCAGAAGAAGGTATAAAGGTAATCATTGCCAACGGTCGCACTTCCGACATTCTCATCCATCTCATGCAAGAGCCGCAGGCTACCATGCACACGGAATTCCGGCCTAATCCCAATCCGGCCAGCAACATGAAGAAATGGATTGCCCACAGCGAGAGCTTCGCCAAGGGACGCGTCCGCATCAACCAGAAAGCTGCCGACGCTCTCTGCGGAGACAAGGCTGTCAGTCTGTTGCTCGTGGGTGTGGAAAGCATAGAGGGTGACTTTGACGAAGGAGACATCGTGAACATCATCAATCCTGCCGGACAAATCATCGCCGTGGGTCGTTCAGCCTACAATGCCGATGATGCCCGCCGTCTCGTGGGACAGCACGACATGAAGCCTCTCGTGCACTATGATTATCTATACATGGAGTAATTTTGCAGCAATTGCCCCCTACAGTAGCAGTAATTGCCCTCTCTTGCCCTGAAAGGCTGAGGAAGCAAAAGCATCTCCCGTTTCATCTTCGCAGGGTGGCGTTCCATGAAGCTCGGCTTCATGGGCCTCGTCATAATTATATAATGCTTCTGTCTTATGCATCACGCATTAACCCTACAGAGCATTTCTTCTAACTCCATTAACTCCTACACCAATTTAATATGCAGCTAACAACAATATTCGCGAATACCAAGAAGGCCAGTCAGTCACTGAGTCTCCTTTCCGACGAGAAGCGCAACGAAGTACTCCGCGCCGTAGCCGACGCAATGGACGCTGCCCATGACGTACTACTGAAAGCCAATGCAGCAGACTTGAGCCGAATGGACCCTGCCAATCCGCTCTACGACCGGCTGCAACTGACTGACCAGAGGCTCAAGGACATTGCCACAGACATGCGTCATGTGGCCACCCTGCCCTCGCCACTGAACCGGACACTCAAGGAAAAGACTCTCGACAATGGTCTGCATCTGCGCCGTGTCAGCGTGCCTTTCGGAGTCATAGGTGTCATCTACGAGGCAAGACCAAACGTCACCTATGATGTTTTCTCCCTGTGCTTCAAGAGCGGAAACGCTTGTATTCTCAAAGGTGGAAAAGACGCCGACGACTCAAATCGCGCAGCTATTGACCTCATTCACGGTGTTCTCCGCCAGCAAGGTATCTGTCCCGACGTGGTACAACTCCTGCCTGCCACCCACGAAGCCACGGGTGAACTGCTCAATGCCGTTGGCTATGTTGACGTGTGCATTCCCCGCGGAGGCCGCCGCCTCATCGATTTCGTACGTGACAATGCCCGTGTGCCAGTCATTGAGACCGGTGCGGGAGTGGTGAACACCTATATTCATGCCGATGCCAACATCGACATGGCAGCTCGCATCGTATGCAATGCCAAGACCCGACGCGTCAGCGTGTGCAACGCACTCGACTGTCTGTTGGTTCATTCCGCGCTCCTGCAAAAACTGCCCGACATCTGTCGCCCTCTCGCCGACAAAAAAGTGATTATCTATGCTGACGACCGCTCCTACAAGGCACTCGAGGGTTGCTACCCCACCCCGCTCCTGCAACACGCCACCACAGAGAGCTACGGCACGGAGTTCATGGACTACAAAATGGCGCTGCGCACGGTAGACTCTGAAGAAGAAGCACTCAGCCACATCAGCAAGTACGGTTCGGGACACAGCGAGTGCATTGTCACCAACAGTGAAAGCGCAGCACGCCTCTTCCAGCAGAAAGTAGATGCCGCCTGCGTCTATTGGAACGCCCCCACCTCCTTCACCGACGGTGCACAGTTCGGACTGGGAGCGGAAATAGGCATCAGCACCCAGAAGCTCGGACCACGCGGTCCTATGGCACTCGAAGAAATGTGCACCTATAAGTGGCTCATCGAAGGAGAAGGTCAGATTCGTCCCTGACCGCAGGAAACTGCCCTGTGCGACATGACAATATAAGGCTTCCCCTTTTTAACATTAGACATCAACAAGCGATAATAAAACATCCCACGGCAGCACTTAAATCATCCTCCGAGCGATGGTAATACATCCACCAGGCAAGCGCATAAGGCAGACCAGGCGATAATAAACGATACCCCAAAACGACAATAAAGACATATACAATGAGAACATTCTTCAACGTACAGGACATAGGTCCATTGGACAAAGCCCTCCAAGAAGCCCAGGAAGTGAAACGTAACCGCTTCGGCTATCAGCAGCTGGGAAAGAACAAGACCCTGCTCATGATTTTCTTCAACAACTCTCTGCGCACCCGTCTCTCCACCCAGAAGGCCGCCATGAATCTCGGCATGAACGTCATCGTGCTCGATGTCAATGCAGGCGCATGGAAACTTGAGACCGAAAGAGGTGTCATCATGGACGGTGACAAGAGCGAACATCTGCTCGAAGCTATCCCCGTGATGGGCTGCTATTGCGACATCATTGCCGTACGCTCCTTTGCAGGACTCAAGGACCGAGACTACGACTATGCCGAGACTGTAGTACAGCAGTTCGTCAAGTATTCAGGACGTCCTGTCGTTGCCATGGAGACAGCCACCGTGCATCCTCTCCAGGCTTATGCAGACCTCATCACCATCAACGAAAAATGGACAGAGCTGCAAAGCAATCCTGCCACGCGCCGCAAGCACGACCGTCCGAAAGTGGTACTCACATGGGCTCCGCACTGCCGCGCCCTTCCCCAGGCCGTTCCTAACTCGTTTGCACAGTGGATGAATGCCGCCGACGTAGATTTCGTCATCTCCCAACCGGAAGGTTATGAGCTTGACCCGAAGTTCGTTGGCAACGCCAAGGTGGAATACGACCAGCACAAGGCTCTGGAAGACGCCGACTTTGTTTATGCCAAGAACTGGAGCTGCCCCGGTACGAACAGAAAGGAAGACTACGGTAAGATTCTGTCGAAAGACAGTAGCTGGACCATTGATAGCGAACACATGTCATGGACCAACGACGGATTCTTCATGCACTGTCTGCCCGTACGCCGTGGCCTTATCGTTACCGACGACGTGATTGAAAGCGACCACAGTCTCGTCATCCCCGAGGCTGCCAACCGCGAAATCTCAGCTACGGTGGTGCTCAAGCGGGTGCTCGAATCACTTGCAAAGAATGAATAAAAAAAGCGTTTCATCCCCGGAAACAAAAGTGAAAACAAAGGGAAAGGGCGTAAACGTTTTCGTAGTTTTTTAGACTTTAAGTGGTGGATTTTTTGATTTAAGTCAATTTTATGTGTAAATTTGCACATGTAAAAGTTAAGGAAATTCAACAACTTGATTTCTAAAAAAGTCATAACTACATAAAACACTAAACTACAAAACACTCAGAGATCAAAACCGCTTGGACGTGAGTTCGAGCGGTTTTTTTTATGATTTTTCTTCAACTCTGCAGTAACGGTAAGTCCAGAGGAGACTCATCCCTTCATCAAATTATTATTTATATCATCTGTAATGGATAGCTTATGCACACCCTACCGCGCACATGCCAATAAAACTGACTCATGAGAAAGATGAAGATTACCCGACAAGAAAAACTAACTTGTATTTATAGACTGGTTGGAGGAAAGATGAGTTGTATTTATCGGACAGTAATAAAACAAAATACCGATACGAAATAAAAAGGTTGCAAACAACACTATTTCGAAAAGAAATTGTAAATTTGCAAATGAGAGCAAAAATCTCATAATAAACTAATGAAGACGAACCGTAAAATGCACAACATCCTACTATTCTCATTATTCCTATCCACCTGCCTTCCAAAGGCATACGCCGGTCAAAGTGTACAATATATCCAAGAAGCAACGCCCCGACACACCCATATCGCCTCACCCGACGGACAACTTTCCGTTACGGTCAGCGATTCGCTCGGTATGGCATGGTATAGCGTCAGCTACGACGGTACGGAGGTGATGCCTCCGGCACGTATGGGACTGAAAGCCAACTATGCTGACCTGTCCGAAAACCTCACCTTGAAAGATTCGAAAACGGGCAGCATCGACCGGCATTATACAATGACACGCACCAAGAAAAGCGACGTGCATTATCAGGCAAGCACCGCAGACATCACCTTCGCCAACGACAAAGGACAAGAAATGGTTGTCACATTCCAGGTGTCCGCCAACGATATTGCATTCCGCTATACCCTGAAACGACCCAAGGGCGACAATCCCAAGATGGCGGTTGTCAACGAAGAACTCACCGCTTTCCAATTCCCAAGCTCTACCACCACCTTCCTCTCACCCCAGATACAACCCATGACCGGATGGGAGAAATCTAAGCCCAGCTACGAAGAGGAATATGTGGCCGACGCCGCCCTGACGGCTCCATCGAAATATGGAGTGGGCTATACCTTTCCCGCACTCTTCCATGAACATCAGACGCTGCAAGGCGAAGACTGCTGGATTCTCATCTCCGAGACCGGACTGACAGGCGACTACTGTGGTGGCCGTCTCTCCGACTATCAGCCCGCAGAAGGCTACCGCATAGCCTATCCGCAGGAAGGCGAATGCTACGGCTGGGGCTCCGCACAAGCTGCCGTCAGTCTGCCTGGTTCTACTCCGTGGCGCACCATCACCATAGGGCGCACTCTTTCACCCATCGTAGAAACCACCGTGCCCTTCGATGTCGTGGAGAAGCGCTATGAACCGAAAACCGACTATCGTCCCGGACGCTATACCTGGAGCTGGCTTATCTGGCAAGACGCCAGCATCAACTACGACGACCAGAAACAGTTTGTGGACCTTGCCGCCAAGATGGGATACGAATATGTACTCGTAGACAACTGGTGGGACCAACGGATAGGACGCGAAGGCATTGAACGACTTGCTAACTATGCCCGCAGCAAGAACGTGGCACTGATGCTGTGGTTCAACAGCAACGGCCAGGAAAACAATGCACCACAGACTCCGCGCAACATCATGAACCGACCCATTGAACGGAAAAAAGCCATGGCATGGATGCAGCGCATCGGCGTGAAAGGCATTAAGGTGGACTTCTTCGGCGGAGACAAGCAACACGTTATACAGCTCTATGAAGACATCCTCAGTGATGCCAACGACTACGGCCTGCAGGTGATTTTCCACGGATGCACCATACCCAGAGGCTGGGAACGAATGTATCCTAACTATGTGGGCTCTGAGGCTGCCCTCGCCAGTGAAAACGTATATTTCACAGAGGACCACGCACGCAAGGAAGGTTTCGAAATGACCATGCATCCCTTCGCACGCAATGCCGTAGCAAGTTTCGACTGGGGAGGTGTCATCATGAACCACTACATGAGCCGTGACAACAAAAGTCGCCACCCACGTCACACCACCGATGTGTTCGAGATGGCAACGGCCATAACCAATCAGTGTTCTGTGAACTGTGTGGCCCTCACGCCAAATGTAGTGGACCAGCTCCCGGCTCAAACTCTCGACTTCCTGCGCCAGTTGCCCACCACCTGGAACGACACCCGCTTCATCGACGGCTATCCCACCCGTTATGCCGTCATAGCACGGCAACACGAGGGACGATGGTATGTAGGCGGCATCAACGGCACCCAGAAAACCATGAAGCTCAAACTGCAGCTTCCCATGCTCAAGGGCAAGACTGTGGACTATTACTATGATAGTCCCGCAAAGAAAGGCGCTCAGCCCCAAACCGTACTGAAGCAACTCAAGGTGAACAAGCACGGAGAAGCCACAGTGACGCTGCAGCCCATGGGCGGTATCATTCTCGTGGAGAAATAAAATAAG
The DNA here is from genome assembly GCA_050946475.1 of Prevotella sp. GTDB lineage: Bacteria > Bacteroidota > Bacteroidia > Bacteroidales > Bacteroidaceae > Prevotella. The sequence goes on along the minus strand of JBMNUW010000029.1, from coordinate 8,265 downwards.
ACTAAAAATACAAGTGCAAGAAAAAGAAAACAACATCTAAACTAAATTAATCAGCTATAAAATTTCAATAATAACAACACAACATAAAACATTGAGAAGTTGAAAGAGAACGAGCAAATTTTAATTCAGCAACTCAAGGAAGGCAATAATATGGCATACATGCACCTGTACGACAAGCACTATCAGGTGCTATGCTATTTTGCAGATCAATATGTCCATGACAGTTTCCTGGCAGAGACTATCGTCTGCGACGTGATTTTCCACATCTGGGAAATAAGAGAACATCTCTATATCACCACCTCACTGAGAAAATATCTCATGCAGAGTGTACGAAACCGATGCCTGGACTATCAGAAATCACAATACGTCAAAAAAGAGCGGACACACGCCGAAAGTCCAGACCAGGACTTTCCCGCCTTGGACTATATCAAAAGCGACGATTATCCTTTAGGGAATCTGTTACAATCAGAACTGGAAGATGTCATCCGTGAAGCCGTAGACCGGCTTCCGGATGAATGTCGGCGCGTGTTTCGTCTTAGCCGCTTCGAAGGCAAGACTCAGGAAGAAATTGCACAACTTCTTGGCATATCCACCAACACCGTAAAATATCACATAAAGCACGCACTTTCGTTGCTGCGATCCGACCTCAGTAAATATCTCTTGGGCATCATGCTCTTATTTTTTGGAAAATAATGAATGTTCTGACTACCCTCAGAACATTTTTTTTCGTCACCTTTTTGAAGACCAAAAAATATGTTTGACAATCCACATCATATCGACGACCTCATCCTGATATATCTTCTTCAAGAAATTGATGAAGACGAGCAGAAAGAACTAAACGACTGGATCGCTGAGTCAGAAGATCATCGCCGTTACTTCAATCAACAAAGAGAAATATGGTTCTCTGCACTTGACGGAGGTGCACTGTCAAAATATAATGTTGAGAAGGCAAAAAAAATCTTCCTCCAACGAGTCGAACAAGCTACGGCATCACCGTCCATATCCGACACGACACCTGTCGTCCGTCCGGTTCACAGACTCCTGCAATGGGGCAAGATGGCTGCTGCAATTGTCATTGTTCTCGGTCTCACCGCCATACTCTCCTATCTGTTAGGACAGCAAGATGTGAAGTCGGACTTCACCGACATTGCCATAGAGGTGCCTTCCGGCTCACAAACCCAGACCACTCTGCCCGACGGCACACGCGTTTGGCTTAGCGCAGAATCGAAGTTAACCTATTCGCAAGGCTTCGGCGTAGAAGACCGCAATGTGCGACTCCAAGGCGAAGGCTATTTTGAAGTCACCCACGACCCGCAACATCCGTTTACTGTGAAAACCAATGAACTTGACGTTCAAGTATTGGGAACAAAATTCGACCTGACCAACTATCCCGATGAGCCGACAGTGAAAGTAATTCTCGACGAAGGTAGAGTGAAGCTTGAAAAAGCCGGCGGAGGAGAAGCCAACTATCTCTCGCCCAATCAGACTGCTGTGATGGACAAGAAGACAGGCATCATCTCCATAACCGAAGCAACTACAAAGACGACAAGGGCATGGCGTGCTAACAATTTACTTATAGAGAATATGTCGTTCGGTATACTGGCAAAAAAGCTTTCTCGCATCTACAATGTCGACATCCGATTTGCCAACCCCTCGGCTCGCAATCTACATTTCAATGGATGCTTTGCAGTAAATCGTCAGAGCATTTCCGAGGTGCTCTCCGATCTCGCAGCTACAGAGACATTCCACTACACAGTTAAAGGCAGACTGATAACTATCTATTAGACTGCAGACTGATAACCATCTATTTACTATCAGACTTAAACCTTTAAAACCTGACAAACATGAACAAAAGAACTTAGAAACGTGCCTCGAACGAAAAGGCACGGGAGTTGTTGGGCCTCCGTCATCAAAACCAGCAATCAATAAAAACCTATCAAAAAAACTATTTAAACCTATTTGTTATGTCAAGAAGGAAAAACATCCTTGTTGCCACTTTCATGCTATGCACTATGATGACCTATGCACAATCCGTAAACATGAAAATGGACAATGTACCCGTACGAAAGGCAATGACCGAACTCCGTCAGCAGACAGGCTATTCTTTCGTCTTCGAGAGCAACAACATCAACGAAAAGAAGCGAGTGAACGTCAATGCGAGAGACCTAAAGCAAGCCATTAACCAAATTCTTGCAGGTCAGAATGTTACTTACCGTATCAACGGCAAGAACATCATCATCTCAAAGGCGAAGTCTTCATCATCCGTTCGCACAAATCAAACAGGAAAATCGAGTCAAAAGCATCACGTCACCGGCACTGTGCTCGACAAGAACGGTGAGCCCATCATCGGAGCTACCATTCGTGAGAAAGGCACCAACAATGCCACCATTACCGACCTCGACGGCAAGTTCAGTATTGATGTCGATGACCACAGTGTCTTGACTTGCAACTACATCGGCTTCAAGGAGCAGGACATCAACACCAACGGCAAGACCTCCTTGTCAGTGATAATGACTGAGAACAACGAGCAACTTGATGAGGTCGTAGTGGTAGGATATGGCACCCAGCGAAAAGCTGACCTTACAGGCTCAGTTGCAAATATTTCCGCCAAGAATCTCAACACTGAAAGCAACGCGAATATCGGGCAGGCTCTTCAAGGACGCATTGCCGGCGTGGACATCGTCTCTCAAGGCGGATATCCGGGCAGCGGAACCAGAGTGATGGTACGTGGCATCGGAACTTTAAATAACGCTTCACCACTTTACATAGTCGATGGCATGTATATGTCAAGCATCGATCAAGTAAATCCTAATGATATAGAAAGTATAGATGTCTTGAAAGATGCATCATCAGCTGCTATTTACGGTTCAAGAGCTGCCAATGGTGTCGTGATAATCACCACCAAGTCGGGAACGAACACCGATGGCGTGCCGAAAATCAACATGAGCGCTAACATTGGTGTGAACTACATTTCCAAAAAGCTCGATATGCTCAATGCCGCCGAATGGGCTCAGGTAAGTACAGCAGCGAGAGCTGCAGCCGGATTACAACCACTGGAAATGGCACAGGACCTGGAAAACAAAGAAGACAACGATTGGCAGGATTACATGTTTCGTCCGGCTTTAATGCAAAACTACAACCTCTCTGCCCAAGGTGGCGGTCGCTATTCTAAATATTACAATAGCTTTGGATACACAAATCAAGAAGGTACATTGAGAGCCACCGGATATCAACGATACACCATACAGAGCAAATTGGATTTCAAGCACGGAATCTGGAACATTGGCTCTAACATTCTGCTCACGTATGAAGAGAACAAACCGATGAATACCGACATCAGGGGCGGATCAGTCGGCAGGGTGCTTTTAGCTATCCCGACTCTTGCAAAATACGATGATACAAAAACGGGTGGATATGGTGCACAATATGGTGATGTCGTCAATCTGCTTTCTCCAATGATAATTGCTGACCGAAATTTATATAGCCACACACTTACCACTGCCAAAGCTTATGCAAATGTTTATTTAATCATTGAGCCGTTGAAAGGACTCAAGTATAAATTAAACATCAGTCCCGACTTTTCTTTCAGTCGCAGCAAATTCTATAATGGCATATACGACAATGGACTGACTAAAAACAGTGTTGCAGAGACCAGTGAATCTCGGACGACGCTTAAAAATATCTTGATTGAAAACTTGCTTACTTACGACAACCAGATAGGAGACCACAAAATATCCGCACTTGCAGGATATAGCTATCAAGTATCTTCCAATCGCTATCTGATAGGTTCCGGCAAGGGTATGTCGTCCGGAATAAGAGAGCTCGACGATGCCACCACCGGCCTCTATGCTGGTAGTAACAGCTATCGTTCGGTACTCATTTCTTGGTTGGGCAGAGTATTCTATTCCTACAAGGACAAATATCTCCTTACTGCAACCATTCGTCGAGACGGATCTTCCAAATTCGGCAAGAATCATCATTGGGGCAACTTCCCTTCTGTCTCTGTCGGATGGAACATCTCTGAAGAGCCTTTCATAAAAAATAATTGCAGCTGGCTGGATCAACTCAAGATCAGAGCCGGATACGGAGAACTGGGTAACCAGGAAATTGATAATTATCAATACTCTTCTGTGGTCACCACCGGCATCAACTATCCGGACGGCAACGGTGGACTCATTCAGGGAGCCTTCCCCAAGACTTTCTCATCGCCCGATATTAAATGGGAGTCCACTTCCATGACGAATATCGGTATTGATTTCCTTGCTCTCAACAGCAGATTGTCACTCACCATGGATTACTATGTGAAGAACACCTCGGACATTCTCCTGGAAGTACCCATACCTATCTCTACAGGTGGAGCAAACGACCCGGTGAGAAATGCTGGAAAAATCAGGAATCGCGGTTTTGAATTCAATCTGGGTTGGGCAGACAGGCTTAATTCTGATTTCTCATACCAAACGAACTTCATCGGTGCGACAAACAGCAACAAGGTTGTAAAAATGGGAACTGAATCGCAAGTTATCACCGGTGGAACGATACATGGTGGAACTTTCACCACCAGAACGCTCGCAGGTTATCCTATCGGTGGTTTCTGGCTAATTCCTTGTGACGGCTACTTCAACAGTCAAGAGGAGGTAGATGCCTATCAGAAAGACGGTCATCTCATTCAACCCAGCGCCGCACCTGGAGATATCAAATTCAAAGATGTAAACGATGACGGCACCATCAATGATGACGACCGCGTGTACTGTGGAAGCCCGTTCCCGAGCTTTACTTATTCTTTCAACGCATCCTTGCGATATCGCAACTGGGACTTTGCCATGACATTCCAAGGTGTAACAGGCAACAAGATATACAACGCTACTCGTCTGGAACTTGAAAATACCACAGCCGGTACCAACTATCTTGCAACGACACTTGACGCCTGGACGGAGACGAATCATGATGCTTCCACGCCAAGGCTTATCTGGACGGATCCAAACCAGAACAGCCGTTCCGAATCTGACCGGTATCTGGAAAGTGGTTCATACTTCAGATTGCGCACCGTGCAGCTGGGCTACACCTTACCGAAAAACCTCTTTGGCGGACTGATTGACAACTGCCGGATCTACATCAACATGGACAACTTATTCACTATCACGCCGTACAAGGGCTACTCTCCTGACGTCAACTCTTCCAGCGTGTACTCGCGCGGATTCGATGAATTCATGTATCCAACCAACCGCACGTTCATGCTTGGAATCAATCTTACTTTTTAAAACCAAGTAAATCCTCAAACTATGAAACATTCATTAAAAATATACATTTCTACTTTGGTTATCGCATCTTGCCTGACTGCCTGCAGCGATCAACTGGACCAAAGTAATCCAAATCATGCAACCGAGGATACGTTCTGGAAAGATTCCACAGACTTCAACCTCGCTCTGACATCTTGCTACACACCTCTCAAAAATGCCCTGAATGGTGGATACTATGGCACCCGTGGCGTTATGTTGAGAATATGTAGAGCCGATGAAGTGGAATTCCGCAACGATATCAGTGACATTTACCAAGCACAGAATTTCACCAATTCAACAGGTAACTCATTGGTACAAGGCATGTATTATCAATTCTACAATGCCATCTATCGTACAAATACCATCTTGCAGAAGCTGGAAGAAAAAGCATCCGTATTGTCTCAATCCTTTATCGACAAAGCCAAGGGCGAATGCCTGTTCATTCGTGGCTTTTACCTGTTCCAGCTCGGTAAGGAATTCAAGGATACACCTCTGAGACTAGTCGCCTCGCAATCGCCATCAACATTCCCGCTTGCTAAATCGTCTCAAGCTGAAATCTGGCAACAGGCACTTACCGACCTTACCACAGCCGCTGAACTGTTGCCTCTGAAAAACTCCGTTGTAGGAAAGCCTACCAAAGGTGCAGCTTATGCGGTCATTGGGAAGATTTATCTTTATGAAGAGAAATTTGATGAAGCTATCAAAGTACTTGAACCGCTCACCAAATCACCTTACACCTACAAGCTGGTAGATGACTTCGAGTGGAATTTTGACGATAGTCACGAGAACAACGCAGAAAGCATCTTCGAACTACTTATAGAAGATGTAGGTGGTACAGACCTGTGGGGAGATGGAGAGAATGTAAACTCCACCCAGACCAACACTCGCCCGAAAGAGTATGCTGCTCCTGAAGCAGAAGGATGGTACGAGGCTAACCCTACCCCGGCCATGATGAAAATATTCAAGCAAGAACTTGATAAAGACGGAAACTATGATTACCGCGCAAGGGTATCAGTAGCCTGGGACTATCCCGGATGTACTTACTATATGAAACCTTTCCGTGAAATCTTCCCCGAGAGCAAATGGAATACGACATGGATATTGAAGTATCAAAACTGGAACACCCAGACTTCCGAACCAGACCCTCCAATGTCGTCTATCAATGAGCGGGCCATCAGATATGCCGAAGTACTCTTGCAACTGGCGGAATGCTACTTGAGAAGCGAGACGCAACAGAACTTTGAGAAAGCTGTAAGTTATATCAACATGATTAGGCGGCGGGCAAACCTGAACGACTATTCTGGCGGCATGAACTACGATGAGATTTTCGCAGACCTTGAACATCAGAAGGCCATTGAATTCTTCGTCGAGGGTGAGCGCTTCTATGACTTGAGACGCTGGGGACTGCTCGAACAAAGATTGAAGGAGTGTGACTCCTTGAGATATAATCAATTCATGACTGGCAGGGTGAACAATACGAATCGCTACTATTACTACCCCATTCCCTCTAAGGAAATTCAGACCAACACTCTATGCACTCCCAGTGAGGGATGGTAAAAGATGTTCATCTTAGATTACAGAATAACTGATTGTTATGAATCGACTGATAACATTCATCGGCTGCCTGCTGGCTTCTTTTAGCTTTGCGGCAGCCGAAAATACGGAAGAAGACATTGGTTCTCGTAATATATGTAACGGTAAAACGATTACATGGGTCTCGATTTGCCAGTCTACTTCCCCAAAGAGGCTGGGACGGCCGTCGGCGAAAAGGTAGTCTCGGTATTTGTCAGATAAATGTTTCGTACCCTTATGGTATAGTCTTTAAAACTTTAAGGAATGGATTGGGCTGAACTCCAAGTGAGGGGTTCAGCCTTAATTGTTTATTATAAAAGCATCATTAAAGAAAAAGTCTTTCCCTACAATGACTGAAATTACCTGGACGCCTGGGGAAACGTTAAAATCCACTGCGTGAAACTAAAAAACGAGCAAGGAAGTTGGCAGGGTGAAGATATTTCTATAGATTTGCCTTGCGAAGGCTGAAAGAGTCTTTTATTTATGTCAGCCCCAACCTATACGAAGCTCTACCTTCTCAGCCTTTGCTTCATCTGCGACAAGTTTGAACATTAAAACAACAATATGAGAAATATTCTTCTATGCTTCTTTGCAGCCTTGCTCCTGTCTGCCCGGACAGCGGCCGCCCGTGATTACTCCGTGAAAGATTACAAAATAGTGGCAGACGGAACAACACTCAATACCACCGCATTGCAAAATCTCATCAACAAGGTGAGCGAAAAGGGCGGCGGAAGGATTGTCTTTCCTGCCGGGAAATACCTCACGGGCCAACTGAATCTGAAATCCAATGTGGAACTGCACCTGTGCAAAGACGCTTACATTCTTGGCAGCACTTCTCCCTTTGATTACCTCACGCTGGAAACCAAAAACACTGATGGAGATGCCCGTAAGGACAATGCACATTTGGGACTCATCGTAAGCAATGGAGCAAAAAACATCGCCATTACCGGAACCGGTACAATTGACGGACAAGGACTGGCATTGGCACTCCATGCCGACAGCCTGCACCATAGCGGCATCTACATAGACAAAAACTACAATGTTCGTCGACAGAGACCCAGTGAACTCGTAAGGCCCACTCTTTTTTATCTGTATCAAGTGGAGGGATTGGTCATTGACAGCGTACATTTGAAGAACAGCGCCAACTGGGGCGTCTCACTCAATCAATGCAAGCAGGCGAGACTCACGAATCTGAATATCTACAACCGTGCCTACTGGAACAATGATGGAATAGACATCACCGATTGCAAAAACGTATTGATAGAAAAATGCAACGTGAACAGTGCCGATGACGGAATCTGCTTGAAATCCTACGACGCTACAACTTGCAACGACAGTATCATCATCAGGGACTGTGAGGTGCGCAGCAGTGCCAGTGCCATCAAGTTTGGCACAGGCTCGTATGGAGGCTTCCGCA
>JBMNUW010000028.1:0-25659 GCA_050946475.1 Prevotella sp. | reverse complement strand
AGCCCTCTTTTCCGCTCAATTCGGCTGTAGAATTTATTATTTCTGGTTCCCCTGAGGTCTGTGCAAGAAAATGGCAGCGGGTATCATCGGGCAGCCGATAGTACGCATAGTTGGCAAAATTCTCCATATCTCATTCAGCGAACTGATCGTTATCCGTTGTGTCATCCTTATGTCTTTGATGTGGCTCGATGACGTAATTAGTCACCTGCACGGTGGAGATGATTTCCCCGGCGTTGTTTTTAATATCTATTTGCCAAACGTGTAACTTTCTTCCCTTGTGTACCAATTTACCATATGCCGTGACAGTATCTCCTTCAAGTACGGAGCGTACGTGGTTGCCGCTGACGTTAATGCCTACACAGATTTTACCCGGACATACTGCCATCGAACCTACTCCTGCCAAGTTCTCTGCTAATGCGAGAGTGGCGCCTCCGGACAAGAAACCAAATACTTGGCGATTTCTTTCATCCACTTTCATGCGCCCAATCAGTGTGTCAGGCTCAGGGGTGGATATAAACTCCAGCCCGAGCGATTTAGTCAGTCCGTCTTGTTCTTTTAATCTTTCTTTTATTTCGTCTATGTTCATATCAAGAGCAAATAAAAAGTTGTTTTCATGCAAACTTACACAAAATTTCTGAGCTACGTATGTGTTTGTAGAAGAAAATTAGATTCAATAGAATTCTATTGACCCTTCCCTTGCAAAGGGCTTCACACAGTAGTTAACAGATAACCCATGTAAGCAAAGAAAGCCAAAGTGAATATTGCTCCTTCCCATCGGTCAATGCGATATTTTGTATAGGAAAAGAGCCAAAGAAGCATCATGGACAACACCATCATGGAGAGATCAACCGTAGTAATTCCTTCAATAGACATAGGGGCTATCAGGCCTGTGATACCTAAAATCATTAGAATGTTGAATACGTTGCTGCCGAGTACGTTGCCGATGGCAATGCCGCTGTTGCCCTTTCTTGCAGCTACCACACTGGTAGCTAATTCTGGCAGAGAGGTGCCACCGGCCACGATAGTGAGACCTATTACGGCATCACTTACTCCGAGTGAGCGGGCAATGGCTGAAGCGTTGTCCACGAATACATTACTACCAAGGATGAGACAGAGTAGTCCTATCAAGATATATAAAGCGCATTTTGCAGGATGAATGTCAGCAGCATTTTGAGAATGTGCAGCTGAATCTGTTGTTTCTTCAGTAACAGTGCTCGTTGTAGTTGTTGTTTCTGTAACTCGTTGCCTGGTGGCACCACGAACCGTTACCGCCATGAAAAATCCGAAAAGGAGTGTGAGCACCGTTGCGTCGAAACGTCCGATTTTCCCGTCAAGGCACATCATGAAAAGTAGCATGGAAGCCACGAGCGCGAAAGGAATGTCCTTACGTACCGTGCCCTTGAGGATGGTGATAGGCGCTACCATAGCGGCGCAACCCACGATGAGCATGGCGTTGAAGATGTTGCTTCCAACAACGTTGCCCACGGCAAGGTCGGCAGTTCCCTTCAAGGCGGATAGCAGACTTACGCAGAATTCTGGCATTGAGGTGCCCATGGCTACGATGGTGAGACCAATGACAATCTGTGGAATTCCCATGCGGGTGGCAAGCCCCACGGAACCTTCTGTGAGGCGGTCAGCTCCCCAAAGAACCACGACGATGCCTGCTACAAGCAGCACTAGTTGAAGCCACAGAGCCTGTGGCGCGAAAGAAAATAGTAATATCATTCTAATTGTTGTTTACGATTCGATGTGCTAATTTTACGGGTGTTGTTGATGATTCTATCCTGCAAATTTACTAAAAAAGCCTCGGATACAGTCTTTTTCTTCCTCTTTTAAAGTTTTATAGTATATTGCAGATGAAGAAATTGATTTGATAAGACAAGATAATCGATATAACTTCAGCAACAGTTGCTTTAGAGATTGTAGCATGGGTGCTTACGAAAAAAGCCCTGGATATTCACATATCCAGAGCTTCAAAATTAACAATCACACAATTATCAATCTATCAATCTTTTATTTCGGGTTATCCTTTCACACAATTTCTTACCGATATACCTATATATTTCGAGTATGTCTTATCTTATACTTTCTGTATCCTATCAAATCAGCTAATTAAAAATCAGCCAATTTCGATGTTACGAGCTACACGTTGTTCTTCTTGCCTGATCTTTGGCAAATCCACGGTGAGAACACCGTCGGCTACGCGAGCACCGATTTTCTGACGGTCTACGTCGTCAGGCAAAATTAGCGTTTGCTCGTACTTGGTGTAGCTGAACTCGCGACGCAGATAATGAGCTTGTTCTTCCTGTTCATTCCGTTTTGCATCCATTTTTATCACCAAATCACCTTCTTGATTGAGGTTCACCTCGAAGTCTTCACGACGCAAGCCAGGTGCAGCAACTTGAACGGTGTACTGATCTTCGCTCTCGAGCACGTTTATTGCAGGTGCTGTGGCCCTTGTGTGTACCATGTTCTCATTGTTGAAGAAGTCGTTGAAGACGTCTGGCAACCATCCGTTTCTTGTATACATAATTATTATCTCCTATTCTTTAAAATGTTTTTATTTGTTGTTTCAATTTATTTCGTCCCAATGTTATACCTTCTGATTGAAGAAGTTTTTCCAATGGTACACTCTCTAAAGTACAACCTTTGTGCCGAGTCGGGACTGGTGACATAATGGCAAGAGGGTAAGACAAATTGTCGTTAGTAGTTTGTTAGTTTTTCAAAACATTCTGTATTTATGAAATAATGTGATATACATAGTTGACTGATAATAATCTCACTTATCTTGGCTTTTTCATCATCAACGTATCTCCTATTTGCCTTTCATAGATGGACAAAGTAGTAGAATAGTCTTTCAAACTATGTGAAATAAGATTTTGAGCTTAATAAGAGGCTAGTTTCATGAATTATTCGTAACTTTGCAACCCGCAATTCCTTCGGTTGCCGAAATGAATTAATATCTTGGCTTTGCGTAAGGAATGATAGGGAAGAAAGAGTGCTTGTCAAACCTCTTAAAAAACAAGAAAATGGATAAACAAAAACATTATGTGAGTGTGCTGTTCATGCTTTTCAGCATCCTCTTTTGCGTTTGCCTCATTGCGGCAAACCTCTTGGAAACAAAGCAAATTCAAGTTGGTCCCATCAGCCTTACTGGTGGCCTTATCGTATTTCCGATTTCTTACATTATTAACGACTGCGTATGTGAAGTCTGGGGCTATCGCAAGGCGCGTTTGCTAATATGGACAGGTTTTGCCATGAACTTTCTCTTCGTGGCGCTAGGAGCTTTGTGCGATTGGATACCTGGTGCTTCTTACTGGCACAATGATGCCGGTTTCCATGCCATCTTTGGTTTGGCACCACGTATCGCCATGGCTTCGTTTGTAGCATTCTTGATAGGCAGTTTTGCCAACGCTTATGTGATGAGCCGTATGAAGCTGCACGATGGTGGTCGTCGATTCTCTTTACGTGCCATTCTCAGCACAGTGGCTGGCGAGTCTTGCGATTCCGTGATTTTCTTTCCCCTGGCGCTCGGAGGCGTGGTGCCATTAGAAGAATTGCCTAAGCTAATGCTATGGCAAGTACTGCTTAAAACACTTTATGAGGTCGTGGCACTGCCCGTGACCATCCGTGTGGTGAAGTTCCTCAAAAGACACGAGGGTGAAGATGTCTATGATGAGGGAGTGGATTACAGTGTGTGGAAGATATTCAGTATTGATTGATAACAACAACAGATATGACAGAAACGAGAAAAGACGAGGGGCTACATGCTCTCGGTGCTAAGACACAGTATCGTCAGGATTATGCGCCTGATGTGCTGGAAACATTTGAAAATAAGCATCCGGATAATGACTATTGGGTACGTTTCAATTGTCCGGAGTTTACCTCATTATGTCCTATTACAGGACAGCCTGACTTTGCAGAAATTCGTATTGCTTACATTCCCGGACGCCGTATGGTTGAGAGCAAGAGCCTGAAGCTTTATCTTTTCAGTTTCCGTAACCACGGCGACTTCCATGAGGACTGTGTAAACATCATTATGAAGGACCTCATTCGACTTATGGAACCGAAGTATATAGAGGTTACGGGGCTGTTTACACCACGTGGCGGTATTAGCATTTATCCCTATGCCAATTATGGACAACCCGGTACCAGATTTGAGAAGCTGGCTGAATATCGGTTTATGAATCATGACCTTATGTCCTCTGAACGACAGGGAAGATAAATGTGACACCATTTCCAATTCTCCTTCTTTAGGAACCCTATTAATGTAACACGCCCGACGATTGAATTCAATCGTCGGGCGTGTTGTTTTCATGTTGTCCTGTCTAGTATTAAAAGTAGACAGATATAAGGATGTAATTTTTCTTATGAACGATATTCGTCGTCTTCCTCCTCGTTGTTGATGTTATCGAGTTCATATTCTTCCTCGTCGTGCATTTTTGGTTTGCGCTTCATAGTAGCCTCCTTTTATATTAGTGTGTTAGACATATTTAGGTTGACACCGCGAAGATAGTGAAAATACACGAAGAAAGTGTAAGAAAATCCGAAAAACTTTGAACGTTCTATTCAGTCTCGTCTTTAACTTGCTGGAGGGCTTGCTTTGATCTCATGTTAGCAATGGCCTTTGCCTTCTTGTTTACATCGTTGATATCATCTTTGCGATAGTAACTGCGCGAGCCGTCGCGGTCGGAGAGTACTAATGAATCAGGACCAAGAAAATCGATGCTGCATGTGTCGTATTTGATTTTTGAGAGTTTTACGGTGCCATCGTCTTCGAACTTCGGATCACCGCTTACCATGACGAACATACAGTTCCAAATATGCCATTCGGTAAAATAGCCAAGGGGAGGATAGACCACAGGACTTTCGTCGGCCAGAGAGTTCGACTCACGTACATAACCCACACTCTGCGCTTGCCAGTGACGTTTGAGCCAGAATCCATATTCGCGTGGGATAAGGAATGTCTCTTTGATAGAATCTGGCATATTGCGCATAAGACGCTTTTGTAGTCGGGGGCTCATCTTGTCATAATCGCGCATTTTGGGCATGACGATGTAGCACCAAATTCCTTTCAGCTGATCGAGGTCAACCACAATATCAGCAATGGTTGTATCTTTTGCATTAGGCAATAGTCCTATCCAGTCTCCAGTTTTGATTTTTCCCAGCACTTTATGATTGTGCATGGCATCCTGGATGTCATATTTCACTGGGTCTGATCCATTTGAAGGCAGAAGATAGACCACAGAATCTGTACAACCCTCGCAGGCTAGTCCGTATACGGTCTTGTCGCCCTTGAGCTTCATCTCCTCGTTCATCTTGCCCATACCGGCTGGCTTCTTGTCCTGTTTGGAGCTGCAGGCGAATGTCAGGAGGAGTACTGGCAGAGCCAAAAGCCATAGTTTATTCTTCATAAAGCGTTATTCTTTCTGTTGCAAAGTTAGTTATAAATCATAAAAAAACAGTCGTATCATCGGGATTTTGAATATTTTTACCTAATTTTGCACCCTTGGATAAGAGTTGTTATTCGGGAACAAAGACCTTGGACTAAATTATTCCTCATAAATGTGACATGAAGATGTTGTCAGGGAGGATGACGAAGTGTTCCGAGACTTACACAATTATATAGTAACAACGAAGAATTTTTGATATAGCATGAAGAAGAAAATTCAGTTCAGTCTCGTCTATCGAGACATGTGGCAGAGCTCTGGAAAGTTTCAGCCACGAAAAGACGAGCTCGAGCGCATAGCTCCAGTGATTATTGATATGGGTTGTTTTTCCCGTGTAGAGACTAATGGCGGTGCCTTCGAGCAGGTGAACCTTTTGGCTGGCGAGAATCCCAATGAGGCAGTACGCGCTTTCTGCAAGCCTTTCAATGAGGCTGGCATCAAGACTCACATGCTGGACCGTGGCTTGAACGCTCTCCGTATGTATCCTGTGCCTGATGATGTACGTCGCCTGATGTATAAGGTGAAACATGCACAGGGCGTGGATATTCCCCGCATCTTCGACGGATTGAATGATATCCGCAACATCGCTCCTTCCATTCGCTGGGCCAAGGAAGCTGGCATGACGCCACAGGGAACTCTTTGCATTACCACCTCTCCAGTACATACTCTTGAATATTACAGTAATCTGGCAGACCAGGAGATTGAAGCCGGTGCTGAGGAAATCTGCTTGAAGGATATGGCAGGAATCGGTCAACCGGCATTCCTCGGCAAACTTACGAAGATGATAAAGGAAAAGCATCCGGATATTACCATCGAATATCACGGACACTCAGGTCCAGGCTTGAGCATGGCTAGTATTCTGGAGGTTTGCAATAATGGTGCTGATATTATTGACACCGCCATTGAACCTTTGTCTTGGGGTAAGGTGCATCCTGACGTGATTTCCGTACAGAGCATGCTGAAACATGAGGGCTTCGATGTGCCGGAAATCAATATGAGTGCCTACATGAAAGCTCGTGCGCTGACACAGGAGTTCATCGATGAGTGGCTGGGCTACTTCATCAATCCTCAGAACAAGGTGATGTCCTCACTGTTGCTCGGTTGCGGTCTGCCCGGCGGAATGATGGGCTCCATGATGGCAGATTTAGGTGGCATTCGCACTACTATCAACCATCTCCGTGAGAAGAAAGGCGAACCGGAGCTTTCTATGGATGACATGCTCATCAAGCTCTTTGATGAAGTGGCTTATGTGTGGCCTCGCGTAGGATATCCTCCTTTGGTGACTCCTTTCTCTCAGTACACCAAGAACATCGCTCTGATGAACCTTCTCACTATGGAACAGGGCAAGGGCCGTTTTGTAATGATGGACGACTCGATGTGGGGTATGATTCTCGGAAAGAGCGGAAAGGTACCAGGAGAGATAGCACCCGAACTAAAGCAGCTGGCAAAGGAGCAAGGACGTGAGTTCACAGATGCTGATCCTCATACATTGCTGAAAGATGCTCTCGACGACTTCCGTAAGGAAATGGACGAAAACGGATGGGACTATGGTCAGGACGACGAAGAACTCTTCGAACTGGCCATGCATCCAGAGCAGTATCGTAACTATAAGAGCGGTCAGGCTAAAAAGAATTTCCTGGCTGATTTGCAAAAGGCCAAGGATGCCAAGCTGGGCAGTAAGCTCACTCCTGAACAGCTTGCTGAATTCAAGCATGCTAAGGCTGATGCCATTGTCGCTCCTGTCAAGGGACAGATCTTCTGGGAATTCCAGGGTGATGGCGAGGCTGCTCCTGCTGTGGAGCCTTTCATCGGCAAGGAATACGCTGAGGGCGATACATTCTGTTACATCCAGGCACCTTGGGGTGAATTTGTAGAAGTAAAGGCTGACTTGGGTGGCAAGCTTGTTGAAATCAATGCCAAGCAAGGATCCAAGGTACAGAAGGGCAACGTAATAGCCTACATCGAGCGTAAGCATTAAAACGTGGGTTCCACAATTGCGGAATCTCTCGGTTTATGATATTCGTCGCCCTCTTTTCCATTTTTGTGGAGAAGAGGGCGTTTCGTTGTTTACCGTGACATGATTATTTCATGAGAAGAGTTCATGATGGGTTTCTTAAAGACTAGTACAGAAAAGCCTTCGATTTCCAAGAGGTAAACACGAAAAAATAAATAAAAATCAAAATGAAAGAAACGGACCTTGAGGTCAGTAATAATAAAGAATTGTCAGGACCCGAATCGCCTTGGGTGACGGCACTTATCAATAAATATTATCCTGAGAACAACGCATTGAAAGCTCTCTATCTTCGTCACAGTCGTGATGTGCGCGACTTGGCCTTGAAGCTTTGCGACAGGCATCCCGAATTAGGTATGAACCGTCAGTTCGTAGCCGATGCCGCCATGCTTCACGATATAGGCATCTTCCGTTGTCATGCTCCTAAAATCTACTGTTATGGAGATGAGCATTATCTTCTTCACGGACGTATAGGTGCAGAACTGATGAGGGCTGAAGGCCATGAGGATATCGCCCGGGTGTGTGAGCGACACACGGGAGCAGGACTTACCAAGGAAGAGATTGAGGAGCAGCAATTGCCGTTGCCTCCACAGGATTTCCTGCCTGAGACATTGGAAGAACAGCTCGTTTGCTATGCCGACAAGTTCTATAGTAAGTCGAATCTCGATCGAAAGAAAACGATGGAACAAGCTGAGAAGAGTATTGCTCGGTTCGGTAGGGATGGGTTGGCGAGGTTTCTGAAATGGAAAAAGACCTTTGAATAATTTATAATTGATTGTGCTATGCTAGCCGGTCTTTGCGTGGTTCCATGCATTTCGCATTAAAATAGTACTGTGCTTCCCACGTTAAAATTCGGAAATCATGAGTCAATTCTCTATTTATTGCGTAATTTTGTAACCCATGAGGAAGAACCTTCTTACGATATTGGTGTTCTGTGCCGCACTCTGTGTATTGGCTTCAAGCAATGTGCCCCTTCTCGGGAAGAGGCATAAAAGTACTGCGGGCGGAGTCGCCGTGCAGGATACTTCTCGCTCGAAGAGAAGCGGAGAACAACAAGTAAACGGAGCAGACAGCAGTTCACTTGCTACTGACACCACCAAGATGGATTCGCTTCAGTTGGCCATCTATCATCATAACAAGGCCATTGATGACTCTATCCGTCTTGATTCTATTAACCGCAAAAAGCGGAACGGTATTGATGCCCCCGTGAAATACGAGGCTGCCGATTCACTCGTCTATGATGCAGCGAGCAAGACCGTCTTCCTTTATGGAACCGCAAAGGTAGATTATGAGAACATGAACCTCGAAAGCGACAGGATTCACATGAATCTCGACAGCTCGCTGGTGCATGCTACTGGTTCACCTGACAGTACAGCTGAAGATGGACTAAAAGGAAAGCCTGTGTTTAAGATGGGGTCCGATACTTACGATACGGATACCATGGCTTTCAACTTCAAGACAAAGAAGGGCCTTATCAAGGATGTTTATACACAGCAGGAGGAAGGCTTCCTTACTAGTAAACTCTCCAAGCGCAACAGTAACGGTGATATTTATCTTCAGCATGGACGCTATACCACTTGTGATGCAGAGCATCCTGATTTCTATATAGCACTTTCCAGAGCCAAGGTGCGTCCGGGCAAGGATGTGGTGTTCGGACCCGCCTATCTTGTAGTGGCAGATGTGCCGTTGCCATTGGCAATACCCTACGGCTTTTTCCCCTTTACGAAGAGTTATTCTTCGGGATTTATCATGCCCTCTTATGGTGATGAGAGTGATCGAGGATTCTATCTCAAGGACGGTGGATACTATTTCGCCATGAGCGATAAATGGGATTTAAAACTCCTTGGTGAAATCTATACCAAGGGCTCCTGGGGTATTTCATTGGCTTCAAACTATCGCAAAAGATATAAATACAGTGGTTCGGTATTTATTAGTTTCCAGGATACTAAGACGGGTGACAAGGGAATGCCTGACTATTCGAAACAAGAGAGTTTTAAGATACAGTGGAGCCATAGACAAGATTCCAAGGCCAATCCTTTCAGCACTTTGTCTGCCAGCGTGAACTTTGCTTCAACCAGTTATGAGCGTAATAACTTGAATTCACTTTACAATCCTTATACGCTTACACAGTCCACTCGTACCTCTTCGGTAAGCTGGAGCACCACTTTCTCAAGCATTGGAATGACATTGAGTTCCACTGCCAACCTTTCCCAGAACATGCGTGACTCTACCATTTCAATGACGCTTCCCGATCTCAATATTTCCATAGCTCGTTTCTATCCTTTCCGCCGCAAGCATTCTGCAGGAAAGGAACGCTGGTACGAGAAAATTTCCATGAGTTACACAGGGCAGTTCAGCAACTCTATCTCTACAAAAGAAGACCAGTTGCTCCATTCGAATATAATCAAGGACTGGCGCAACGGAATGCAGCACAATATACCCATTAGTGGTAGCTTTACCTTGTTCAAATATTTGAATGTCAATCCGTCTTTCAATTTCACTGATCGTATGTACTCTCAGAAAGTGATGCGGTCGTGGGATGTAGCTAACCAGGAGGAAGTGGCTGACACTACTTATGGATTTTACAATGTGTATAACTGGAATCTCAGTCTCTCTGCCAGTACAAAGCTTTATGGATTCTGGGTCCCCAACCGCAAGATATTTGGCGATAAGATTCAGGCTATTCGCCACGTCTTTACCCCGACGGTGAGCTTCAGCTATGCACCCGACTTTGGTTCCTCTCGCTACGGCTACTATGAGACCTATCAGAAGACCGATGCCGATGGTAACGTTTCGCTTGTGCAGTATTCGCCTTATTCCGGCAGCCTTTATGGCGTTCCGGGAACGGGAAAGACAGGTTCCATCTCGTGGGATGTGAGCAACAACATCGAGATGAAAGTCAAAAGCGACAAGGACTCCACGGGCTACAAGAAAATCAGTATTATCGATGAACTTGGCGCTTCGATGTCCTATAACATGGCTACCAGCTATCACCGCTGGAGTGACTTGAGCATGCGTATCCGACTGAAATGGTGGAAGAATTATACGTTCAACATGAATGCGGTATTCGCAACCTATGCCTATGAGCTCGATAGCAATGGTAACCCCTATGTGGGCAATCATACAGAATGGGGAAAGGGCCGTTTCGGTCGTTTCCAGGGTATGTCGCAGAACTTCTCCTTCACACTTACTCCCGAAAAACTTAAGAAGCTCTTTGGAGGTGGAGATGACAGCGACAGCAAGGACAGAAAGAAGAATAAGAATGATGAGGAAGGTGTTGATACGGACATTGAAAGCAATGTTGATGACGATATGATTGAGGGCCAGCGCAGTGCTCAGAAGAAGAGCGGCGGTGGAAAGGCTGAAACTGACGAAGACGGATATATGAAGTTTAATATGCCTTGGTCATTGACTTTCGGTTATGGTATCACAATGCGTGAGAATACCAGTGGCAAGTTCAATACCAAGTCCATGCGCTATCCGTATAAGTTTACTCAGACGCTCAATGTCAGTGGAAACCTTCGGTTGAGTGACGGTTGGAACATCAGCTTCTCTTCCGGCTATGACTTTGAAAACCATGAGTTAAGTATGACCACGGCTTCGCTTCAGCGTGACCTCCACTGTTTTAACATGAGCTGCTCGGTGGTGCTTGCTCCTTATACAAGCTATAACTTCACTTTCCGCTGCAATGCCTCCACCTTAACGGATGCCCTTAAATACGACAAGCGTAGCGGCTACTCCAATGCTGTGCAGTGGTATTAATGGAGGAGCATGTAGAAGGCTGAAAAGGCAGACTCTTAGATGCTGCTTCAGGTTTTTTCAGCCGAACGATATTGATGTAAATAAAACAGGGCGAAAGCAGGTTCATTTGAGAACCGCTTTCGCCCTGTTTTATTTACATTTTTTCTATTGAGTTCTATAACGTCTATAGGATGTTATATAGTTTATAGAAATCTATCTCACTCTATCGGCGGACTGTAGCTTAACTATAGGTGCTGAACAGTAGCAGCACTTATTTGTTGAGGTATCTTTCGGCTTCAAGAGCAGCCATACATCCTGTGCCAGCAGCCACAATGGCCTGACGATAAGTTGGGTCTGCACAATCGCCGGCAGCAAATACTCCTTCCACACTAGTGCATGGGGTGCCTGGTTTTACGCGGATGTAGCCTGTCTCGTCCAAATCAAGTTGCCCGCGGAAGATATCCGTGTTTGGCTTGTGACCGATGGCAAGGAAGAAACCGTCAATGGGAAGGTCATATTTCTTTTCGTCAGCTTGCCCCTTTCGATAGACCAAGTGGGCTCCCTCGACCCCATTGTCTCCATAGAGGCCCAGTGTGTTATGTTCATAGAGAATCTCAATTTTCGGGTTCTCCTCCACGCGCTTGCGCATGATGTCTGAGGCTCGAAGGTAGGGCTTGCGTACTATCATATATACTTTGGAGCAGAGTTGGGAGAGATAAAGAGCCTCTTCACAGGCAGTGTCTCCTCCGCCCACCACAGCTACTACTTTTTTGCGGTAGAAGAAACCGTCACAGGTGGCACAAGCGGAAACGCCTTGACCGGCGTATTTCTTCTCATCTTCAAGTCCTAGATATTTGGCAGAAGCTCCTGTAGCGATAATCACGGAGTCGGCCTCAAGTTCATCGCCGCGGTCGGTAGTGAGATGATACGGCTTTTGCGAGAAATCCACTTTTTCTATAATTCCGTCACGTATGTCGGCGCCGAAACGCTCAGCCTGCTGACGAATTTCCATCATCATCTGATTTGCATCCACGCCCTCAGGATAGCCTGGAAAGTTCTCTACGATGGTCGTCTGTGTAAGTTGCCCGCCGGTTTGCAGTCCGCAATATAGCACGGGATTGAGATTGGCTCGACTTGCATAAATGGCAGCTGTATAGCCGGCAGGTCCACTGCCGATGATGAGACATTTTATATGTTCCATAATCTGATTTGTCCTTTTTGTAAAACAACATGCCATGCCGCCTTAACAGTGTTGTATTAAGTCGTCATGGCATGCCGTATGTAGTTTAATTGTTGTCTTTGCAGTTCTTAAAATCTCTCCGTATTCCTTTTATTATTAAAGAAAGGATATTCTTGGAGTGTCAGACTTTGAGTCTTGTTGCGATTTTCAGGGCTCTGTTCGAAATGAACACGCTCCTTATGAAAGGCGTAGGATTAGAGCAGTGCCTTGACAGCTTCCTCTACGTGCTCTATTTTTTCTGTCGGCTCGAAGCGTGCCACTACTTGTCCTTTGCGGTTGATAAGGAACTTGGTGAAGTTCCACTTTATATCAGGGTTCTCCTTATAGTTCGGGTCAGCTTCAGACAGCATCTTGTCAAGAATGGGGTAGATAGGATGGCTTTCATCCCATCCTGCGAACCCTTTCTGGCTCTTGAGAAATACATAGAGAGGATCGGCGTCATCACCGTTTACCTTCAGTTTCTTGAACTGAGGGAATTCGGTTCCATAGTTCAGTTTGCAGAATTCATGAATTGACTCGTCAGTGCCGGGAGCCTGCTGACCAAACTGATTGCAGGGGAAGTCCAGGATTTCAAAGCCTTGTGCGTGATATTTTTTGTAGAGGTTCTCCAACTCTGTGTAGGTGGGTGTGAAGCCGCACTTAGTAGCAGTGTTTACAATGAGCAGAACTTCGTTGGCATACTCTTTGAGCGATACGTCATTACCTTTTCTGTCCTTGACAGTGAAATCGTAAACTGTTTTCATTTCTTTTTCTAATTTGTTGGTAAGTTCTTGTATTTAACCTTTGGCAAATATACGAAGAAAGATTGGAAAGAATGTAATGCCACTTAATGTTTTTTCGATTATTAATTTTATTTAGGGCTTTCAGACGACGTGATAGGGAATTCCCTCTAAAGTAAAAGAGATTTCCCCTCTGCCAATTATCGATAGATTTCCTAACTTTGCAATAAAGATAAGGAGGTGGTGATGAAAGCCTTCTTGTTGTTCCGTAAAAGTTGTCTGTCTCAGAATAGATTATTCTGTATAGATATCGCCGGTGAAGGTTGAAATGGATGCAGAAGCTTGTCGTTCAGGAGACGGTCCCCAACAAGAACAACACCTAAGAACATGTCGAACTCTTTAAAAAAAGAACAGTAATGAAAACTACAATTCATAATCTTTTCAGATGGGTCATCCTTTCAATGGCCGCTTTAGTACTCGCATCATGCGAATCGGACGATTATGATACAGCAGACACGCTGAACGGAATTTGGCAAGGCTCTTTGGGCACATATTATGCCGATCAGTATGGCGAAGCATATAGTGAGTGGTCGACAGAGTTCCGCTTCTATACCAACGATGGTTACACCACCAGCGGTGTAGGTGTAGAGATAGACTATAATCCCTATAATCCGTACAGTGGCTATTATACTTACGAATTTAAGTGGGAGGTGGCTTACGGTAACATTTATCTGCATTTCAGCAATGGAGATGAGCTCGTTATCCGCGATTATTCACTCTCCGATTCTTATTTGCGCGGTTATCTTGAGACTTATGATGGAGTTAAGATTGCACAGCTTAGTCTGGAGCGTTCTTCATACTGGCCTTGGGACGACGACTATTATAGTTATGCAAAGGAAACACGAGCTGCGGCAGATTCAACAGTTGCCAATCCTCATGAGGGCGTTAAGAGACATTTTGCAAAAGAGTGAATTTGCAATTTATTGTCAGATAGAGAGTGCAAAACTTCAGATATTTGTAAGAAACTATAAAAAAAATATTCGACTATGAAACAGATTTATACCTTTACAGTTGCGTTCTTAATGATGGGAGCGCTGGCAATAACATTTACCAGTTGCGGTGAAGATCATTATTATTGGGACTATTACGATGATTATTATGGGGGTGATGATTACAATGATGTTCCAAGTGATGGCGATGAGGACTTTTTTGTGGCCATGGCCCAGACTCTTGCCGGTCAGTGGAGAGGCAGCATGAGAGCTTATGAGATTGATGAAAATGGGAATGCCATCGACAGCATAGATTTCGAAACGGACATCGAATTCAAGCAATACAACAGTCAAAGCGTGTCGGGTACAGGTACACAATGGGATTTTGCGCCAGGCACAGACAGCCTTGAGTATCAGCGTGACTTCACTTGGCTTATCGACACCACCAATGGCAACATCGTCATCACTTATAAGGAAGTCACCGGTGAAAACACCTATAACACTTATACGATGACCATCAATTATGACGACTTGAATTTGAACGACAGGACTTTCACAGGATGGCTTTACTCGGAAGATGGTGGAGAAGCAGACGACTTCTACTTTGACCGATACTCTGAGTCCAGAGCCGGTAGTACTCGTGCAGGCAAGGCAAATGATAGCAATAGGACAAAGGTTGTACGGTTAAAAGTTGTGATGAGATAAGTCAGAATGGAATTTAGTCCATTTTCTATATCAAATTCTATAAAAAGCCTCATTCCTCACATGAGTTTTATGTGTGAGAATGAGGCTTTTTTGTCAATGACTTGTTCGCCGGTAAGAATACGGATAAAGGAAAGTCACAGTGGAATTTGGCTATTTCATTCCTTCGATGCTTCTCAGCACAAGCACGGCTTCTTCCACACTTGGCACTTGAGTTATATGTGCCATGCGGTGACCTTTAGAATCCTTGAAGGTGCAACGGCGGGGAAAAGCCATGACGAATTTGATAACCTGACCAAATAGGGAGCTCTGGTAGAATGGACTGTCCTGCTGGCTGACAAACTGTAAATCCATGATACCTTGGCGGAGGATAATGCGCTCACATCCCAGTCGCTTGCCAATGCGCCGCAGAGTAACCACGCGCATGAGTTCTTCGCCTTCGGGTGGCACGGGACCGAAACGGTCCACCAGTCGTTGCCGATAGGCTGCGAGGGCATTGTCATCGCGTATGTTGTCTAGTTCGCGATAAAGCAACATTCGTTCGGAAGCACCTGGAACATAAGTGTCGGGGAAATACATTTCCAGGTCGCTCTCCACGGCACAATCGTCTACGAAATCCTCGCCGGTGATTTCTTTCCCCTGTTTGATGTCTTCTTCGTAAAGGTCGCTGAATTCTTCGTTTTTCAGCTCAGTCACGGCTTGCGAGAGAATCTTTTGATAGGTCTCGTAGCCTAAGTCCTCCATGAAACCGCTCTGTTCGGAGCCCAGGAGATTGCCGGCCCCTCGGATATCTAGGTCCTGCATGGCAAGATTAAAGCCGCTGCCCAGGTCGGAGAAGTTCTCCAGTGCCTCCAGGCGTCTTCGTGCATCAGTGGTGAGTACGCTACGGGGTGGTGCGAGCAGATAGCAGAAAGCCTTTCGGTTACTGCGCCCTACGCGTCCTCGCATTTGATGGAGGTCGGATAGACCGAAGTGATGCGCGTCATTGATGATAATGGTATTGGCGTTGGAGATATCGATGCCGTTTTCCACAATAGTAGTGGATAGCAGTACGTCGTAGTCATAGTTGATGAAGCCCATGATGATTTTCTCCAGTTCTTCGGGTGACATCTGACCGTGACCGATGGCAATACGGCAGTCGGGTATACGCTTCTTTATCTGGTTTGCAATCTCTTGCAGATTGGAAATCCGGTTGTTCACGAAGTAGACCTGTCCGTTGCGGCTCATTTCGAAATTAATGGCATCGGTTATCACTTCATAACTAAATGTGCACAGCTCCGTATGCACAGGATATCGGTTGGGCGGCGGAGTACGCATGATGCTCATATCCCGGGCTCCCATGAGTGAGAATTGCAAGGTGCGCGGGATGGGGGTGGCCGACATTGTGAGTGTGTCAATGTTGGTCTTCATCTTTCGCAGCTTCTCTTTGGTAGACACACCGAACTTTTGTTCCTCGTCAATGATAAGAAGACCAATGTCGTGCCATTTCACATTTTTCCCCAACAGTTTGTGAGTACCTATGATAATGTCGATTTTTCCTTCCTCAAGGTCTGCGAGAACTTGCTTGGTCTGCTTCGCCGTCCTGGCCCTTGTAAGATAGTCTACGCGTACGGGGAACTCCTTGAGACGGTTGCGGAAGGTCTGATAATGCTGGAAAGCGAGGACTGTGGTGGGCACGAGAACAGCTACTTGCTTGGAGTCGCAGGCTGCCTTAAAAGCGGCACGAACAGCCACTTCGGTCTTGCCGAATCCCACATCTCCGCAGATAAGACGGTCCATAGGTTGAGGACGTTCCATGTCGGCCTTGACTTCTTGCGTTGCCTTGAGCTGGTCGGGTGTGTCCTCGTAGAGGAAACTAGCTTCGAGCTCGTGCTGCATGAAGTTGTCAGCACTGAAGGCATAGCCCTTTTCGTGTCGACGTTTGGCGTAGAGGCGAATCAAGTCACGGGCAATATCCTTGATACGTTTCTTGGCCTTCTCTTTCATTCGTTCCCATGCACCCGTGCCGAGGACGGAAAGGCGAGGCGGCTCATCGGTGTCACTGCGGCGGTATTTGGAAATTTTGTAGAGCGAGTGAATGGAGACGTCCACCTTATCGTTGTTTTGATAGATGATGCGGATTACCTCTTGATATTGCTTGTCATTCGGCTTGTCGGCTGTAACAAGATGTCCGTTCTTGTCTTTTGTCGGTGGACGCTGGATGGGAATACGGACTAGTCCGCCGAATTTACCGATACCGTAGTCAACGTGAACAATGAAGTCACCCACTTCCATTTCCTGTAGTTCTTTCATGGTGAGGGCCATTTTTCCGGCCCGTGCACCGTCAGACTTAAGGCTGTATTTATGAAAGCGGTCGAAAATCTGATGATCGGTGAAAAAGCAAGCTCGTGCATCATTGTCCACGAAGCCCTCATGCAAGGTCTTGTTCACCGGGGTGAAATTGATGGCTGACCGTTGCTGGTCATAAGCTGATCGCTCATAGTCGGTGCTCATCTCGTCGAAGATGTCCTTGAGACGTTGTTGTTGCTTTTCGCTGTCGGCTAATATATATATGGTGTAGCCCTGCAGCAGATAGTCCTCAAACGACTTTCTGAGCAGTTCAAAGTTCTTATGATAGACGGGTTGCAGACTGATGTGGAAGTGCAGTATTGCACTACTTTTCCCTTGTTCTTCTCCTTGTTTCTGAATCTCACTTCCCGCCTGTGCACCGAAGAAGACATGGCGGAAACAACTTGCGTCAGCAACAAATTGAGTGGATTTGCAGAGCATGGTATCGCGCGTCATTTCTTGTTGGATGGCTTCGCGTTCTTGTTCTGTGGCTCCTTCCATGCGTTCTTGCAGAGCCTGTGTGGAGAAACCTTCGTTGTAGATGCGCTCGATGCGGTCACGGAGATACTCGAAGTCCTTCATCACAAGGATTGCTTCTTGAGGCAGGTATTTGAGGAAAGGCACCTTCTGTTGCACTACCGACACGAGCTCAGGCACAATTTCCACCTCCGTACGCCGGTCTTTGGAGAGCTGGTCTTCCACGTTAAAAGTACGGATGGTGTCTATTTCGTCGCCGAAGAAATCAATGCGGTAGGGGAGTTCGCAGGAATAGGAATATACGTCGATGATGCTGCCTCGAGAAGCAAACTGGCCTGGTTCATACACATAATCTTCTTCATGGAAGCCCAGCTCGCGTAATTGCTGCTTCAGTTGGGTGACATCTACATTCTGTCCCGTGCGCAGAGAGATACGGTGATCGTCGAGATGTTGCTGCGAGACCACCATTTCAGCCAGGGCTTCGGGAGATGTGACCACGAAAAGTGCCTGCTCTTGTTCCTCAGGACTGTTCTTCCAAGCCGTGATGCGGGCAAGGACTTCCGTTCGCAGTATTTCGTTGGCACTGTCTCGTTGCCCGTATTTTACTGCCCGTCGATAACCCGATGGGAAGAAGAGCACTTGCTGGTCACCCATGATTTGCACGAGGTCGTGATAGAAATAGCCTGCCTCATCTGCATCTTGAAGAATGAAGACGAGGGGAAGATGGAGCTTGAAAGCAGCAGCGGAAAAAAACAGAGGTACGGCAGAGGATACGAGTCCCTGCAGGAAAACGGTCTTCACCGAATCGTTTCCCTGTAATTGATTGAAGGCTCCCACCTGTGGAAGCCTTGCATAGTGTTTTCTTATTTCTTCTATGTCCATAATGTCAGCATCGCCCACTAGGCGACCGGCAGATCCTTCTGATGCAGGACCAAGAGAGGCTATTTGCCCGGCAGGGCAGGATAGTGACGGAACCAACCGTCAAGACGCAGACGTATTACGCCGAAGAAAGCCTCACTGAATATGCCTCCGCTCATCTTACTGGTTCCCTCCTTGCGATTCACGAAGACTACTGAGACTTCCTTGATCTTGAAGCCAATCTTGTAAGCGGTGTATTTCATTTCAATCTGGAATGCATAGCCTTTGAAACGAATCTTGTCAAGGGGAATGGTCTCCAGTACACGACGACGGTAGCATACAAAACCGGCAGTGGTGTCATGAACCTGGAAGCCAGTGACGAAACGAACGTACTGTGAGGCAAAATAGCTCATCAGAACGCGCCCGATGGGCCAGTTCACCACATTTACTCCCGATACATAGCGGGAACCTACAGCCACATCTGCACCTTCATCGTGGCAGGCATGGTAGAGCCGCGGCAAATCGTTAGGGTTGTGACTAAAGTCGGCGTCCATCTCAAAGATGTAGTCGTATTGATGCTCAAGAGCCCACTTGAAACCAGTAATGTAAGCGGTGCCGAGGCCTTGTTTCCCAGACCGCTCGATGAGGAAGAGACGGTCACCAAACTCGCTGTCCATCAGTCGGTGCACAATCTGTGCCGTCCCGTCCGGACTGCCGTCATCGATGACGAGGATATGAAAGATTTTTTCCAAACCGAAGACGGCTCGGATGATCTTTTCCATGTTCTCTTTTTCGTTGTAGGTGGGGATAATTACGATGGAATCACTTTCATGCATGGCGCTGATGTTGTTTCTTATTGGTACAAAAGTATAAAATATTCGGGATATACATGCTTTACAAAGGCTTTTTTTTGAAAAATCCGGAATAGCAGTACACTCGATGCTGACGCTCCAGACTTATTGGTCATCGTTTTCCACATAGCCTTGATATTCTGGCACAAGACCACTCATCACAGCTTTGTAGCTTTCTTCCTCGAGATGTTTCACATTGTCGCGTCCTTGACCGACGGGATAAATGGGCTCATGAATGGTGAGACGGAGTGGATGCCAGATTACCCACTTCATGTCGCGCGTACGGGGCATGACATTGAACGACCCGTTGATGGTCAGTGGTGCTACCGGTAACTGAAGTTCATCGGCCAGCATAAAAGCACCGCGACGGAAGAAGCCCATGTGTCCGGTAAAAGTGCGGGCACCTTCAGGAAAGACTACAAGTGACATGCCTTCGCGTAAGATTTCGCGTGCCTGATCGTAGGTAGCTTTTATCTTTGACGGACCGCTCTTGTCCACCAGGATAAAATGGGCCGCCTTGCAGGCTATACCAACAAAGGGAATCTTGGCAAGCGAACGTTTCATCATCCATTTGATATTTCGGTTCAGGTAGCCGTAGATCAGGAAAATGTCGAATGCTCCTTGATGATTGGCAACGAAGACATACGACTGGTGTGGGTCAAGATGCTCGCGTCCTTCCACTTTCACAGGGAGAAGCAGAAGTCTGATGATGAGGCGCGACCAGTATTTACCGGGATAATAGCCCCAGAAATGGCCGTTCCCAATCAAACAACCTACTACCGTGAAAAGTGAGGCAAAGATGGAAACGACGAGTACCACGGGCACTACGATGAAAAGTTGATAGATACGGTAAAGAATTATCATTGTCTTGTTCTGTGAAGTGTGAAAACTGTGATTTCTGCAGGCATACCGAAGCGAAAGAACACCAGTCCCCCGAGACCGGGATTGACGTAGAGCAGGGCTCCTTCGCGCTGAAAGAGCCCGTAGTCGTGAGGCTCGGTCAGATGGGTGGGACGCAACCCGAAGAATGACATCTGCCCGCCGTGGGTGTGTCCTGACAGGGTGAGGTCCACCCTCTTGGAAGGAAGGATCTGCTCGCGCCAGGCGGCCGGCACATGCTGCAGCATGATGGTAAAGGGCCGTCCCTCAATGCCTTTGAGCGTCTTGGCGAAGTCTGCTCTTGCGGGTTTCTCGTAGTTTTCCTCGCCTGCGATGACGATAGAATCGTTACCGCGATGCAAGGCAAAATGCTCATTGCGGAGCAGTTGCCATCCGAACTGACGCTCGCGGTTGATGGTTTCGCGTTCGTTGGCGGCTTCTATGGCGGGAGCTTCGTGTATATATTCGGCATAATCGTGGTTGCCCAGCACGGAGACCACACCGTCGCGGGCGTGGAGACCAGAGAGCAACGATTGCACGGGGTAGAGTTCTGATGGCTGGATGTTCTGCAGGTCGCCGGTGAAGGCGATGAGGTCTGCATGCTGTGCATTGATGCTGTCTATGTCGCGTTTGAGCAGTTGGACACGAGCACCAGTGAAAGAACCTACGTGAGCATCGGAGAAATGTACGATGCGATAGCCGTCGAAGGATGCGGGCAGACGATCGAAATAGAGGTCAATGTGCTTCACCCTCAGTCGGCGTACTCCCAGGGTGGAGCCGTATATTACGGCATACCAGGTGAAGAGAGTGAGGAAGAGAGCCACGAGATTGCCCCAGTTGTTGCGGCTGTGACGCAGACGACACCACAACAGTCCTATCACCGAACAGAGAGCGACGAGTGCCTTGGGTATAACGAAAAGTCCTACGATGAGGAGGTAAACGTTGATGACGGTGAGGTCGTCGGGCACGAAATTGCGGATGGTGGACAAGCCTACTGTATATCCCACCATAATCAGCCCGGGCAGCCACCACAGCAGCCGATGCCACCATCTGTAGTGAGAGCTTCGCTTCCAGTAGTGCTGGTCGAAGTAGAGGTCGGGCAGTACAATGGCCAGCAGAATGAGGATGATGATACGGGCTATCATTTAGGTTGTTGTGAATTGTTAAGTGAAGTCTGCAGGAAGCGACGCATTGTTTCCACGGGTAGTCCGCGTCGACGTGCATAGTCGCGAAGTTGATCTTCGCCGATGCTTCCCAGCTCGAAGTAGTGAGCCTTCGGATGAGCCATCATGAAACCGGACACAGAAGCGTGGGGACTCATCATGCCCGATTCAGTAAGGCGAATTCCGATTTGTGCCATGTCGAGCAGACTGTCGAGCAGAAAGTTCATGCTGGTGTCGGGCAGGGAGGGATAGCCCACGGCCGGTCGGATGCCCTGATAACGTTCCATGAGCAAGTCCTCCGTGCTGAGGTGCTCATTGGGCGCATAGCCCCAGTATTTGCGGCGCACGTCAAGGTGGAGCCGTTCAGCGGTGGCTTCAGCCAGTCTGTCGGACAGCGTCTGTGACATCATTCGCAGATAGGGGTCGTCGCCGCCCGATCGCTCCATAGCACTGTCTACGGTGCACGCAAAAAGCCCCACTTTGTCAGTGACGCCCTTTGAGAGGGGTCTTATGAAATCGGCCATGCAAAGATTTGGCTTCCCGTTAGCAGCGTGCTGTTGACGGAGCATGGGAATACGAACGCCGTCGGCGATGATGTCGTCACCGTCGCTGTTGGCTGTGGCGAGTAGAAACAGAGCATGGGTGCGGAACCGGCCTTCCCATTGGTCGAGCATCTGCTCGGCCTCTTTGCGTAAGGCATCTTTTTCGCTTTGCGGTTTACCGCTTAGCCCCCAGGCGAAGAAGAAGTAGAGCCAGTTGATGTAGGGCCTCACTTCTTTGAGCTGATAGTCTAGTTTCATGTTCCCGTTCTTTGCGTTGTCCTTGTATTTCTCCGAGAAGTATTCAGAATGTTGCAGAAGGCCTCTCTTTGAAGCCTATGCCCCTTTTATCCTGAAGTGCAGGGGTTCACCGCGATAGTCCGAATCCACAGTGCCGTTATTATATATAAGGTGTCCGTTGCAGAAAGTGTGCGTCACCTGATAGTGATACTTCTGTCCCGTCATGGGGCTCCATCCGCATTTGCTCTCAATGCAGTTTTCTGTGACCGTCCAAGGTTCTCCGTGCTTCACGATGACGATGTCGGCTTGATAACCTTTGCGCAGGAAACCACGACGGTTAATAGAAAACAGACGGGCAGGGTTGTGGCACATCAGCCATACAAGTCGCTCAATACTCAGCACACCCAGCTCCACAAGTTCGAGCATGGAAACGAGAGAGAACTGGATCATAGGCATGCCCGAGGCGGCACCTACACATCCACCCTGTTTCTCGCTGAGCAAATGGGGAGCGTGGTCCGTGCCAATGGCTGTGATGAGGCCGTTGGATAGAGCCCGGCGAAGTGCATTGCGATCATTGGTCGTCTTCACTGCCGGGTTGCACTTGATGAGTGCCCGCTTCGTGAGATAGTCGTCGGCAGTAAACCAGAGATGGGCAATAACGGCTTCGCCCGTAATCTGGGGCAGGGGCTTGTCAGCTGCATCGGCCTGCGGATTGGGGGTGTCTGTCCAGGGTGATACCAGTGACAGTTCCTTGGCTGTGGAAAGGTGAGCGATGTGGAGACGGGTGCCGAATTCGCGTGCCAGATTCACGGCCAGAGCCGATGAATCGAAGCAGGCCTCCTCACTGCGAATGAGTGGGTGGAGTGTTACGTCGGGGTCGTCGCCATAGGTCTGTTTCATTTGTTTCAAGTTGCGACTGATGATGTCTGAGTCCTCGCAGTGGGTCATCAGGGGCAAATGCAACCGGGCGCAACTCTTGAATACGTCGATAAGCGCACCGAGTTTTTCCACCAGCATGTTGCCTGTAGAGGCGCCCATAAAGAGCTTGATACCAGGAATGGTGGTAGGGTCTATCTGGTCGAACACATCGCTGTTAGTGTTGGTGGCTCCGAAGAAGAAACCGTAGTTTACATGACTTTCCTTTGCGGCCCGTTGCCATTTATCTTGTAAGGCTTCTATGGTCGTTGTTTGTGGCACAGTGTTGGGCATATCCAGGAAAGAGGTAACGCCACCGCGAGCCGCAGCCCTCGTCTCGCTTTCTATGTCGGCCTTTTGTGTCAGTCCCGGCTCGCGGAAGTGCACATGTTCATCAATGATGCCGGGCAAAATAAAGCTCCCCGTGGCGTCTACTCGTTGGTCGTAGTGCGCACGGGGAGCCTGTGTTCCTTCTGTGATATCTGAGATGCGACCCTCGTCTATCAAAAGGGAGCCCTTAAAGGCTCTTCCTTCATTGACGATGGTTCCGCCTTGAATCAGTGTTGTCATATTATATTGTCAATACCAATATTATTTTTGGTTTGCCTGCCTTTATGGCTGCCAGTTTCTTACAATGGCATTTCTATCACAGGTCTTTCCGTCTGTCTCAGTTCCCTTCAGCAGGTGTCGTAGTTTTGTCGGAGGGTGCTGGCGGTGCCGGAGTTGCCAGTTCGTTGGGCGTAGGTCCGTCCTGCGGAGGCGTTGTTACAGGTGCAGGTTGGTTGGTTCCGGGTGCCTGGGGAATGTCTTTCATGCCATTCATGTATTGCTGGTTTTCCTGCGCTTTCTCATAGTATTCTTTCACCATGGGGTTGTTCTTGAACTTGTCCGTGGCCTTGCTCATGATGTCCTCAATCCAGGCATCAAGCATGGGCACTTCGTATCGGTTCATGCAGGTGTTGATGAAGATATATGGACCGAGCACGTTGTCGAAATTCTCCGTGACGAAAGAGGTGACGAGCTTGTCCATTTTGGCATTGATGCGCTGGTCTTCAATGGCAAGTCGCTGGTTCACCACATTCATGTCCTCTCCGTTCATAATGGCCTGGTCGTGCTGGTGAACGAGTTCCAGACTCTGGTTCATGAGCTGAGTGAATTTGGCTCTGAAGGCGGAGAGCTTGTCATTGAGGGGTGTGCCTGTCACGCTTTCCTGTGTGTTGTCTATTTTTACCTGAATCTCCCCGCTCTCAAGTACGACGGGCAGTCCCGTGTTGTCGTCAAGAATGATGTTGGCCACTCGGACGGAGTCAATAGCCCCTTGGAACTGGAATTGTCCGTGAACTACGTCACAGGAGTCCAAATCTTTCATCGTAGTGTCCTTGAGCACTTTCAGGTACAATTTCTGCCCATCGAGCGTAGAGACGTTCGACGTTCCTGAGATACTGAAAGTGTTGGCACAAGAGGTGAGAGCCAGCACACTGAGGAGAGCGAAGTAAACTTTGTTCATAAATCTCTTTTTCTGATACACAAAGATAGTACGTATTTCCGAGGTGTGAAAATTTATTTATGCTATTTAAATGTAGGGTCTAATCTTTTATGTTTTTTTTTGAAAGTACATGGTCAATGCGATGGGTAGTGTAGACCTCGATTATTGCTGCAATGAGCAAAAGCAGCACCCATTTATTATAAATGTAGTTGATGTAGTCTATCGGATTGTGGAACAGGGTGCGGAAGAACCCGTAAGAGCTGTCGGTCATCAGAATGCCGGACAGCACGAAAAGCAGGCCTGCCAGTGACTGGAGCCGTTTAAGGCGGCGCAGCGTCAAGTCGTTACCTTCGTAGGTCTGCATTAACTGCATGACGCTGAAAAGGAGGGCACCGACAAGAAATATCCAGCACATCGTGGACTGATGGAACATGAGTACATAACTGCCGGCTCCTATCACCATGAGGGCACCACCGAGGAGAAAAGCGATGGACTGCCACTTATTTAGTTGTTTCATCTGGTAAATTTATATCTGTAGAGCCGTCGTCGGGCTGCGGGTCGTCGCTAAGCACGTAGATGTCCTCGTCGTCGGCTTTCATGAAATAGCGTTCTCTTGCAATTTTCTCAATCGACTTGGGGTTGGTTCTCAGTTCACGCAGTTCTTTGGTGGCAGCTTCGTTGCGGCTGTTATAAATTTGAATGTCGTCTTGTAGTTCAGCTGCAGTCAAATTATATTTTATAAGTTGAAGGATGCTGTCATCATCGATGAAGCCGACGTAGGCCACTCCGACGACAATGACAATAGCGTATTTGTAATGCGCCAGCATCTTCAAAAAAGGACTGAGCTTGCTGTTCATAGTGTATGGTTTATCAATTGCTTCCACTTGACAAAGTCTGAAGGCAGGAGCCCCTATCTTAGCGTGGACTTGTCGGTGAGTCGCTGCAAAGTTACAATAAACAAGTGACTACACAAAGAAAAAAAGATTTTTTAAGCATCCCAATAGAACATCTGCCATGAAATGGAGAAAAAAGGTTGAGTCAAGAGACAAAAATAAACGTATTGTGAAGTTC
>JBMNUW010000027.1:0-26304 GCA_050946475.1 Prevotella sp. | reverse complement strand
TAATTAAATTTCATTATTTCCAGCAAGAAAATTACGATGTCTTTCAGAATTTATCTCAATTAGTCACGATTGGATGATTTTTAGATTCGTTAATCTAAATTTGGGGCTTTATGATGAATATAATCATTAAGTTCTGAACTTCTGTGATTCAGAATCGTTTTCCTGTGTAATTACTTAACATGTCTTGTAAGGCTTCGTTCACGTTGTGATTATTGTCTTCAAGGTTGCTGAATTTAAAGGTTATGTCTCCTTTGCCCATACGTCCGGCACCATACCAGCCTGTGACTTCTTCTGGAACTTTGGCAGCAGGCAACGGTTTGTAAGAATACATGACGGCTGAATTGGTGTCGAAATTGTCAAAATGGCTGCCGCCAGCTTTAGCCTTGATGGTGGAAGGAACTTTCTCGTTACGTTCCGCAGCTTCGTAAGAGTCGAATTCCTTGGGGTTCTCTTGATAGGTGATGTGTGCAAAATGTTTGGGTCTCTCGGCGTAGATGTTGCCGAAAGTTTTAATCATACCTCCAGTTTCACCTGAAAACTTGCCAATGCCGTTGCCCTGTTCAGAAATGAGGGTAGGATATTTTGTGCCTCTAAAATAGTTATTCTCAACAAAGAGGCTGGCTCCATACGTTGCTCCAGCTCCGTATTTCGAAACTCCATCATAGTAGTTGTTCCAAATGTGAACGCTCATGGTCCTCACACGAGGCATACGCGAGTCAGCATGGTCGAACCAGTTATGGTCATAACTGATGTAGTTGGGACCTGTCTCATTCTTCATGCCACAGAGTGAGCATTTGCCGGAATCCCAAAAGTGTACTGACGAAATGGTGATATGTTGTGAGTTGGCTTTTACGTCAATGGAACCGTCACCTTTCACTTGATCGGCATCAACTCCTTTCAGACCATAGAATACATCAAGATTGTGCAACCAGCAGTATTGGTTGTTAGTGTTAATAGAGAGCCCGTCGTCCATGAAATGGAGCAGTCCGAGGTTTCGTATTTCCACGTAGGATGCATTCCTCACCAGTAGTCCGAAACCTTTGAAACAAGCATCTTGACCAATTCCCTCAATAGTTAGATTCATTGGGTGACTGTTATTGGGGCCTTTCAATTGCAGTCCTTCCGAAGCAGATCCCATTTTGTCAAGGTCAGTATTAAGAATACAACCTAGGATGCGGATGGCTACAGGTCGATTGTCCAGCCTTTTGCCGAGCTTCGCTAGAATATTCTGCAGTCCGGAACAAGTTTCATAGCCCTTGTTGCTAGTAATAATGCTCATGGTTACAGTCTTGGCGTTGCTTGCTTTTACATAGATTACAATGGCACTGTCCTTCAAAGTTCCGTCAGCTTTGTAGGCACCGGGCATCTCCTGTCCCATAAAGCAAAAGCCGGAACGTTGATAACTGTGCACGTCGATGTCGGAAATCTCTTGTGCTTCATTAGTCATTTCCCGTCCGTTGACAACGGGAACCACTCTTATCGTGTAGTTGTCAGCAGGCTTAAGACCAACTGCATCGGCTCTGAAATAATTGCCGTAGTCGCGTACTAACTCTGTATCGATTTTTGTGAAAGAATGATTCTCTCCTCCTTTTATATAGACATGATAGCCTTCTGCACCTTGCATAGGTGTCCACGTTACAAAAGCGGACTCCAGCCATCCTCTCGCCTCCTTGATTTTAATACCTGCGGCATTAGTAGAGAGGCTGCAAAAGCATGAAAACATCATTACGGTAAAGAGAAGGATAATTCTTGACATGTTTGTAGATTTTCTGTTTACAATGCAAATTTACTAAAAAAATGCATGCTTGTAAAATTGAGCGAGAAGTCCTCAGAGTTAAAATCAGTTAATGTATCAAATCTTCGCCTTGAGTCACATAATCGTAACTTCCTCCTGTTGGAAGAAATTCGCATTGATACGATAAAATTCATGACGGGGAATTTGTCTCCCCGTCACTTGATTATATTAGAGTTTACAATAATTTGATGTTTTTCTTTATTCCCTTGCTGTATAGAATTGTGGGAGAAATATCAATCCTGAGGGGTAAGAATTTGAGAGGCATGTTCCTTTACTTTAATTTGCTTTGGACCGATGATACGAGTGATGATGCCTTGTTCGTCAGTGATGAAAGTAGTGCGGAAAACACCCATGGTGACCTTGCCATACATCTTTTTCTCGCCGTAGACTCCCAGTTCAGTGACGAGTTTCTTTTCAGTATCGGCGATGAGAGGGAAAGGTAACTGATATTTGTCGATAAACTTGAGGTGTGACTTGGCGTCCTGAGTGCTTACACCTACTACCGCGTAGCCCTTGTCCAAGAGAGCCTGATAGTTATCGCGCAGGTTGCATGCCTCGTTGGTGCATCCGGGAGTATTATCACGGGGATAGATGTAAAGTACAAGTTTCTTCCCATTAAAGTCGCTTAGCTTAATTTCATTACCATTCTGGTCGGTACCAAGAATCTCCGGTAGTTTCTGTCCTATTTCCATTATTTATTTGTATTGAATGGTTGTGACAATATTGTCAATTGCAAAGCTACCTATTCTTTTTGAATTTTATTCAAATCTGATGATAAATAATGTGAAGAGTGTAAATAGTAGGATCGGCAGTCTCTAGTCGAATGCAATAGGTAAATTTTGATGGAGGCCGATAAAAAGATTACAGTCCTTGCAGGAATTGTGTCTGAATAACAATTCCTATCTAATTGGGACAAATCTACAAATAAAAACGGCTGTCGCACTTATCTGCGACAGCCGTTTTCATTTTATTATAGGGTGAAATGTTTTACCAGAGTTTCAGACGCTCGTTCTCAGGGAGATACATCTTGTCGCCCTTCTTTACATTGAAAGCCTTATACCAGGCCTCAATGTGAGGCAGTGCACCGTTAACACGCCACTCGCCGAGGGCGTGGGGGTCACGCTTTACGCGGTTGCGGATTTCCTGGTCGGTGATATTCTGTCCCCATACACCTGCATAGGCGATGAAGAAGCGCTGCTCGGGAGTGAAGCCGTCGATATTCTTCAACTTCTTTGTCTTCATGACATTCTCCAAAGCATTGAATGCCACTTGGAGACCTCCGTGGTCAGCGAGGTTCTCACCGAGGGTGAATTTGCCATTAGAGTGGAGACCGGGCAGTACCTCAATGGAATCAAAGTAGTCGCTGTAGAGTTTAGCGCGCTGCTCGAAGCCCTTGGCGTCGTTGGCAGTCCACCAGTCTTTCATGTTGCCTTCGTCGTCGTACTGACGTCCCTGGTCGTCGAATCCGTGGGTCATCTCATGACCAATCACCACACCGATAGCGCCGAGATTGAATGCCTCGTCAGCCTTGGGATCAAAGAACGGACGCTGCAGAATGCCTGCGGGGAAGCAAACCTCGTTGGTCGTGGGATTGTAGTAGGCATTCACGGTCTGCGGTGTCATGTACCATTCGTCGCGGTCGACAGGCTTTCCGGCTTTGTCGGCAATGCTCTTGTCGTTGGCGAACTTCTGAGTGGCAAGCACGTTTTCATAGAAACTCTTCTTGGGGTCGATAGTGAGTTTGCTGTAGTCGGTCCACTTGTTGGGGTAGCCAATCTTAACGTAGAACTTGTCAAGTTTCTTGTGGGCATTTGCCTTGGTGGTGTCGCTCATCCAGGTCTGTGCGTCGATGCGCTGACCGAGAGAGACTTGAAGCTCATGAACAAGTTGCTCCATCATCTTCTTTGAAGATTCGGGGAAGTAGCGCTGGCAGTACATTTTGCCCAAAGCCTCGCCCATAGCGTTCTCCACCTGGTTTGTGGCACGCTTCCAAAGAGGATAGTCCTCCTTGCGTCCGCTCATCGTGCGTCCGAAGAAGTCGAAGTTGGCTTCGCGGATTTCATCGCTAAGATAGCTGGCAGACGACATGATGACATCCCACTCCATGAGTGCGCGAAGCTCGTCGGCGCTATAGAGGGCTGTAATTTTGTCCAGTCCGGCGAGGAAGGAGGGCTGGCCCACCACCATCTCCTGCAGGTAGTCGGTCTTGATGCCTTCTGCATTGGCGAGTTGCACCAGTCGCAGATTAGGGTAGTTCTGCTCAAACTCCTTCAGTGTCATCTTGTTGTAGTTTGCCTGCGGGTCACGCAGCTCCGTCATGCTCTTCGACACCAAAGCCACCATAGTTTCGGCGCGGAATACACTGTTTGCCTTTGTTGCAGCCTGCTCTGCGCTGAATCCATAGAGGCGGAACATGCGCTCAATGTGCTTCTTGTAGGCATTGCGGATGGCAACAGTGGCGGAGTCGTTGTTCAGATAATAGTCTTTCTGACCCAGTGTGAGGCCGCCTTGATAAACGTTGAGGATGTTCATCTTCACGTTTTTCTCATCGGCGCCGAAGCCGAAGGCATACTGTGTACCGAAGCCGAAGGGTGCCAATTGCAGTTGCAGTTGCTGCAGGTCGGCAACGGTCTTGGCAGCTTCCATACGGTCGAGCGTGCCCTTGACAGGGCTGATGCCCTCCTTGTTGCGGCGGTCCACATCGAGGGCCAGCTTGTAGAAATCGGCAAGCTTAGCCTCTGTGGTACCGGCTTTGAACTTCTTCTTCTGCAAATCGGTCAGAATGCTGTTGATGCGTTTGTTGTTGGCTTCTGCCAGTTGGTCAAAGCTGCCAAAGCGAGAGTAGGCAGCAGGCAGAGGGTTGCGTTTCTGCCATCCGCCCGTGGCAAACTCGTAAAAATCATCTTGTGGCCTGACATTCTTGTTCAGATTGGTCAAGTCAAGTCCCGACTTGCCTTGGGCACTTGCGCCTACCACAGGGGCGGCTACCAGCAAAACAGCCGGAAGAATTTGTCTCATGTTCATCATATTATTGTTGATTAAGTGTTGTTATTATTGATTATTTGAGAGTTTTTCAAGATTTTCGGAGAGCTCCAACCAGTGGTCATTCTCTTTGTCAAGAGCTTGTTTGGTAGAGGTGTACTCAGTGACTAAGTCCATGTCGGCGGCGTTTTCGGGCTTCATGAAGAGCTCATCTAATTCCTTCATGCGTTTTTCCATGGATTCGATTTTCTTCTCTGATTCTTCCACTTCCCGTTGTGCTTTGCGGATTTTCTTCTGCTGTTCCTTGTGAAGAAGATAGCTTTCCTTGCCCGTTGGTGTGGCGGAATCATTAGTAGAATTTGCCTCTGTGTGCAGCGTGTCTGACGAAGCAGAGGCAGCCTCTGCCTGAGTGGCTCCTGTAGTTGTCTGTTCGAGCGCTTCGTGAATGCTTTCGGCATTGTGCGCCCGGAGATAGTCGTATATGCCACCGATGTGTTCTTTTACTTCTCCTCCTCCGAATTCATAGACTTTAGAAACAAGTCCGTCAAGGAACTCGCGGTCATGGCTCACGATAATGGCTGTTCCGTCAAAAGCTTTGATGGCTTCCTTGAGTACTTCTTTCGAAGGAATGTCGAGGTGATTGGTCGGCTCGTCAAGGATGAGGAGATTAACCGGTTCGAGCAACAGGCGTATCATTGCCAGTCGGGACCGCTCACCGCCGGAAAGCACCT
Source organism: Prevotella sp. (assembly GCA_050946475.1). Classification (GTDB taxonomy): domain Bacteria; phylum Bacteroidota; class Bacteroidia; order Bacteroidales; family Bacteroidaceae; genus Prevotella. The sequence continues at coordinate 20,796 of JBMNUW010000027.1, read as the reverse complement.
TGACTTTTTTTTCGGATATTTCACCGCCGAACATAAAGGCGCCGAGAAGATCGTTGATTTTCAGACGCATCTCGCCGGTTGCCACTTGGTCAATGGTGTCGTAGATGGTGAGATTTTCATCGAGTAGCTGGGCTTGGTTCTGTGCGAAATAGCCAATCTGCACATTGTGTCCTATCTTCAGTTTGCCGCTGAAGGGAATTTGGCCCATAATGCATTTTACAAGAGTTGATTTACCCTCGCCGTTCTTTCCGACGAAAGCCACTTTTTCACCTCTGCGAATGGTGAAGGTGACATGATCGAAGACTGTTTTCTGAGGATAGTCCTTGCGCACATCCTCGCAAATTACGGGGAAATCACCAGACCGCAGGCAGGGAGGAAATTTCAGATGCATCACCTTATTATCTACCTCGTCTACCTCTATGGGCACGATTTTCTCTAATTGCTTGATGCGACTTTGCACCTGTACAGCCTTAGTAGCCTTGTATCGGAAACGCTCTATGAAGTCTTTGATATCGGCAATTTCTTTCTGTTGGTTTTCGTAGGCTCGGAGTTGCTGTTCATGACGTTCGGCTCTCAGTACAAGGTATTCATCGTATTTGACCTTGTAGTCTTCCAAATGATGGGCTGTTATTTCCAGCGTACGATTGGTGACATTGTTGATGAATGCTCGGTCGTGACTGACCAAAACTACGGCTTTGGCACTCTGAGAGATAAACTGCTCTAGCCACTGAATACTTTCTATGTCAAGATGGTTGGTGGGTTCGTCTAGAAGCAGAACGTCGGGATGCCGAAGCAGAATCTTGGCTAATTCCACGCGCATGCGCCAACCTCCGGAAAATTCGGAAGTAGGGCGTTCGAAGTCTGTCCGCTCGAAGCCTAGTCCGGTGAGCGTGCGTTCTATTTCAGCTTCGTAGTTTTCGCCGCCCATCATCATGTATCTGTCATGTTCAGTTGTGAATTTGTCGACCAACTGAAGGTAGTCTTCACTTTCGTAGTCAGTTCGCTCGGTGAGTTGTTGTTGCAATTGTCCAAGATGCTCTTTCTGAGTGATGTGATCGGAGAAAGCCTTTCGGGTTTCTTCGATGAGCGTCGTGTCGTCCGAAAGCTTCATCACTTGAGGCAGATAGCCTATGGTAGTGTCGTTGGGAATGGTTACAGAGCCTGAAGTGGGTTGTTGCTGTCCGCACAAGATTTTGAGCATCGTAGACTTGCCCGCACCGTTCTTGCCTACGAGGGCAATGCGGTCGTGCTCGTTGACTACGAAACTAACGTTATCGAAAAGAGGTTCTGTGCCGAACTCAACTTTAAGATTCTCTACTGATATCAATTTTTACCTGAAAATTTATCTATTTAATGTAATTTGGTGCAAAGTTACCATAAATTATATATAATATGGTGCAAAGTTTCCATAAAAAAGTCAAATTCGGTTTATCTGGTGGTAAATAATTAATTTAAATTATAGTAATAGATTATTGTTGTTGTCTGTCTGCATTTCGATTGAAATACGTTAACTTTGCAACGGAAATAAATATTGGATTACAGATGGAATCGAAGTTTTCTCGAACAGAAATGTTGTTGGGGCATCAGGCTTTGGAAGTATTGCGCAACTCACGTGTAGCTGTTTTTGGCGTGGGAGGCGTTGGTAGTTATGCTGTGGAAGTGCTGGCACGGAGCGGTGTGGGTGCCATCGATATCTTTGACAACGATGTTGTAAGTCCTTCAAACATTAACAGGCAGCTCATTGCTTTGGAGACAACCGTTGGGCGTCCTAAGGTAGAGGTGGCTGCTGAAAGGATTAGAGCCATCAATTCCGATTGTCGTGTGACGCCCCATCAGATGTTTTATCTCCCGGAACGTGCTGCAGAAGTTGATTTGCGAGTCTTCGACTATGTGGTGGATTGCATTGATACGGTAAAGGCGAAAATGGATTTAGCCTGTCGCTGTCATGAACTTGGCGTGCCAATGATTTCCAGTATGGGAGCGGCTAACAAGCTTGACGCCACCAGGCTATGTGTGACAGATTTGTATAAGACAAAGATGGATCCCATTGCGAAAATCATGCGTAAGAAACTGCGAAAGCTAGGAGTGACACATCTCAAGGTAGTTTACAGTGATGAAGAACCATTACCATCCTTCCGGGAACAGGGCGAGGTCCCTTCTTCTGACATGTCGTCTGCCAATGATACTGCAGTTGGCGAAGCACAACAGGAAACGGCTTCTCATACGCGTCCTGTTCCTGCCAGCGTGGCTTTTGTTCCAGGAGTGGCCGGTCTTATCATTGGTGGAGAAGTGGTGAAAGATCTCATTTCGATTCACGATTCCAAGAACAATTCAAATTCTTAACCCGCATTTGACAACTTTTTCTGCACCATTACCCAATTGACGATTTCAAGTCATATTGCACGGATTGTCCCTCAAGCAGCATGACAAATAATGTTAACTAAACAAGTGATATAGAAGCAGTTTGGTATAAAATTTGTAGTGCTTTTTATGAGAAAATGTTTTGAGGAGACAATAGACGATGAGAAAGATTAAAGAGGCCCCCGTTATCGTCATGAACTTTTCTGGCGTTTATCATTTGGAACAGTTTGCTGATAATGAGGATTTTATCCATGTTGATTGCTCGGACATTCCCGGCACTGACTGTATTCTTAGTGCAGAGTCGGCACAGATAGTGAATGAGCGTATCAGTGCTTTTGATGCGCGTGGCATTCATTTCATCGACTCGGGTGATTATCATTACATGACCCGCTTGTGGACCGACAAGATTAAATCGCCCTTCACCCTTGTTCTTATTGATCATCACACAGACATGCAACCATCCAAGGTGCCAGGTTATCTCACCTGTGGTGACTGGGTGAATAGTGTGGTGGCTCACAACAAATGGTTAAGGAAGGTACTCATCATTGGTGTACCGGAAGGAAAAGCCCAAGAAGTGTCTGATGCATGCAGGAAGAAGGTACAATTTGTTTCTCGTCAGCAATGCAATGATTTGATTGCGGGCCACGGACATCTTGATATAGAAGGTGACATCTATCTTTCCATCGACAAGGATGCACTCAGTTCCGATTGTGCCGTGACCAACTGGGACCAAGGTGAAATATCGCTCACAGACCTCAAGAAGCTCGTCTTTTTGTTCGTCTCGAAGGAGAGTACTATCGGTATAGATGTCTGTGGTGAATTCCCTGTTATGAAGAGTCTTTTCGAGGAGGAAAGGGCAGCACAAGTGGACAATCGTGCCAACGAGGCTATTCTTCAGGCGGCAGCTGTGGGATTGCAGTCGCAGCGTAATCACGAGCACAGGAAGCGATGCAAATGATAAATCCATATTATTACGGTATCCGCTAAAAGATTTTGAGTAAACAGGCGAATAAAAAGGCTGGTTTCCACTAAGGTAAGGAATCCAGCCTTTTTGATTTGTTTGCGTTTGTCAGTGATTTTGCTTTTAGTATCCATTAGAATGGATAGCCGATGGCAAAGTGAATGCTTTGGCTGTCGGCAAACGAGCCTACGTTGTAGAAACCAGATTTGTAAGGCACATGGAGGCCGATGCCCCAGTCGATGCGAATCACGAAGAAGTCCATGTCGTAGCGTAGGCCGATACCAGTTCCAAGCGCCATTTCCTTCAATGCATTTTTCATTTTGAATTTACCGCCGGGTCGGTATTCGTCATTATGAAGGTTCCATACGTTGCCGGCATCAAGGAAAAGAGCACCGTAGAGATTACCGAAAAGACGTGGACGGTATTCGAGATTGGCCACAAACTTCAAGTCGCCTGTCTGGTCGAGATAATTGATGTCAGCAGAAGACTCGTCATGATAGCTTCCCGGGCCGATAGCTCTTACGTTGAATGCACGGATGCTGTTGGCACCTCCCACATAGAACTGTTCACTGTAAGGTGCTTCCGATGAGTTGCCGTAGCTCCATATTGCACCAAGATTAACGTGACCTACCAATGTGCTGTGAGTGGCCAGTTGCCAGGTTTTCACCAGTTCGGCTTCTATCTTGAAGAACTGTGCATAGGGATTTTTCAGTAGCTCTTTCTCTTTCTTTCCCCAGTCTTTCCCGGCAGCCATGTATCCCAGTGACAAGATATTTCCTGCTTCGCTTACATTCAGTTGGAACCAGAGTGGATTGAGATAGGTTGCTGGACTGGTATAAGTAAAGGTGTACTGCATTTTGGGAATGAACTGATCCTGCATGGTGAGCTTCAGATAGGGGTTGGCTTCCATGATGGAGTCGAAGGTCTCAGTGGATTTCACCATGTATTCGTAGCTGAGAATCAGCGGCGAGAACTGATGGCGTATGGTGGCCGAAGGCTGCAATGTATAAGTCCATTCGCCGGATACGATGTGACGTTTGAAGAACTTTGCCCGGTTAATAACATCAGAAGAGGCCTTGAGTACGGTTGTCGGTGTAGTGTAGTAACGATGGCGACGGAATCGTTGTGCCCATGGAATGACCAGTCGGGGGAATTCCAGTGAAGCATTGAAGCCATACTGATAGCTGTTTAGTCGGCTTGAGGAGCCTTCCGACTTATGTCCCGTCTGCCATTCGTAGCTGCCGTGGGCGCTGAGGTCAAGCGTCTCTCCTCCGCGGAAAGCATTGCGCTTGGTGAGTCCTATCTCCATACCGGGACCAAAGTAGTTGTTGGTCTTGCCTGTCAGGTTTCCGGAGACATAAAAGTCGTAGGGCTTGTCGAAGACGCAGTTGAGGGCGAGGTCGAGCGTGTCACAGGTTGCTGAACTGTCACGGGGCGTGAATTTAAAATCCACCATTGAGAAAAGTCCGGTGGAAGAAAGATTATTGGAACTTTCTACGTAGTCGGAATAATTGTAGAGTTTACCGGGGCGTAGACGCATGGCGGCGTTGACGACACGGGTCCTCACGGGTGGCTTCTTTCCATTGAAATGTATGGTACGACGACGATGGACGATGGAATCGTTGAGCTGCTCACCCATTCGCTTACGGAAGTTTATGTTAAAACGTCCGAGTGTCCATTTTCGACGAGCTTCTGGGGGCAAGCTGTCGGCCATCTGGAAGCGGAGCTGCACTTTGCCGGGAACGGATACTGTGTCGGCAAGATAAGAGGCGTAACTCGGCTGGTAATAATAGTATCCGTTGTTGCGGAAAAGATTGCTCAATCTTTGTCTTTCGCCGTCGAGGGATGATATGTCGAAGGGGCTTCCCTTTTTAATTTTTGCTTCATCCAATGTGGAGTAAATCAGACTGTCGGCTTCTATCGGGAAATTGACGTAGGTCATTGTATCCACGGTAAAGAGGTGCCCCATGTTCACCGTATAAGCTATTTTTGCTTTTTTCGGATTGTGCTGTGTCAGCACTTCATAACCTACATTTCCTCTCAGATATCCATGCGTTCTCAGCACTTCCTGGGCCACAGAAGCTCGCAGAGCAGGATTTACCCAGCTCATCAGCACAGGACGAGAACCAAACGACTTCACCATCCATTTGGCGAAAGCGGAACTGTCGTTGGCAAAGGCATTCCATATCCAAAGTCCGATGGGGAAGGGCGAGCGGATACTACTGCTACCGAAAAGTGCAGCATTCGGAGCGGTGGCGAGTGCAGCGTCTACCTCTTCCACCACGTCGTTATAATGCTCGCTCTTCTCAGGAGCATTATATTTGGTGGAAGCCAGTCCGATGTAGAGCTGGTCGTCGTCCGGAATACTACTGGTGGAAGAACAGCCTGCAAGTAGCAGTATTGTCATTGCCGTCAGTAAGTAAGATATTTGTTTCGCTGTCATTTTATTCGTGTGTTGCAAGTAGAAGTGAACATTCGTCATTTCTGTTTTGTCTTTGCGGTAGAGTCGTTCTTCATCATGGGCGGATAGTCTTTGTTTTCCTTGCCCCATCTGAAGAGGTCCTTGAAATGGGAGAGTTTGCGTTTCCATGTGAAACCGCCACCAAACTTACTCACGTTGCCTTCGAGCCAGTCGTAGGATTCGCGCTCGTAGAAGAGTCGCAGATATTTGTTCGAAGTGTCGCTGAGTCGATATTCGAAAGTCACATTGTCGAAGAAGGTTTGGTTGTCTTCCTCAACATTGCTCCCGGAAGACAATTTGCCGCCGATAATAACGCGGAGCCGGTTGTTCCAGAAGCGCTTTGCAAACTTGAAGTTGTAGTCCGTATGGATGCTTCCCGTGGCGTCGGTGGTGTTTTCCATGCCGAAGCTCACGTCAAGAGAGCGAAGGGCACTGTTGGATATCTGATTGATTTGCGAATTGAGGAAGGCACTCAAGGCGGAGTTCATGGTAAAGGAGCTGGTGTTTCCGTCGGCGAGATACATGCCTGTGGTAAGCATTGTGACGGCAAGCTTTCCGCGCTCTTCCTTTGACATTGATTGCAACTGATTGTGGATTGTCAAGTCTTCGGGAGCGTCAATGATGAATTCCAGTCCCATATTGTTCAGTGTTTGAGTGACAACCACGCCACATGTGAACTGTACTATACTTCCCTGTGATCCGTCGCTGCTGACGGAGGCTTTGGTCTCTTCCGTAGCGGTGATATTCAGTGTCGGGTTCATGGCTTCGCCACGAAACTCTATGTAACTTCCGTCATGGATGGTAAATGTCTTTAGCGGAATTACCGGGAGCGAATATTTCATCTCTCCTTCGCTGATGGTGTAGCGTCCCGTGAGGCGTAAGTCATCTATATTATTGTATTGCAGTCGCATGGTGCCACCGCCTGATACGTCAATATAGTTGGAGTGGTCGGCATTTAGATAACAGTCCATGTGCGCTCCCTCGTCAATACCGATGCTCAAGTCCATGTTAAAGCCCGTGAGGGGCGGACGGTTCACGACGTCGGCTACGGTGTCCTCAAAGTTAGTGAACTTTACTAAGTCGTTGAACTGATTGTCCGTTGTCAGTGGCGAATCCTTCAGATTGTATTTCAGTGAGGTTGACCCCAGTACATCGAGTCTGCCACGCAGCTGGAGATTGTCCACCCTTCCGCGCATCGACCCGAAGAAGTTGACGTAGGCTTTGCCATAGGCCTCACTCCTAAAGGTCTCCTTGGAGTCTACTAAAAGGAAGTTCTGAGCTCTCATGCGAACATCAAGGTTCATGGCATTCATGTCGGAGAAGTCGAAACTGCCCTGAACGTTCAGCGGCTGATTATTGTGGGCGAACATCTCGAAGTTCTCAAAGAGCAGCTTGCTGTTGCTGATGGTTACGGGGTCATTGGCAAATCGCATCTCCACGCCATAGGGTTCACTGAACACGTAGGCTGAATCGAGATAGATTTCACCGTTGACAACCGGTTTATCCAAGGAGCCTTTTACAGACAGGGTGCCGTCGCCGGTTCCTTTGAAACCGAAGAGTTTGTCCGGGATGAAGCCGTTGACCAACTGCAGGGGCATCTCGTCCAAGTCCAGACTCGCGTCGAGTGAACCGTTGCCTGCTGATTGATAGGTTCCGTCGAAAGTGGCTACTTCACGGTCGTTGCTGCTCAAAGTTCCGTTGACATAGTGGCTGCCGTCGGCTTTTGGCATATAGGTGAACTCGCTTGATACGTCTCCCATGGCCCATCCCTGATAAACAAGGTCCTGGACATCTACTGCCGACGAGAGGCTTACGTTTTCGGTAGTTTTGATGATATGGAAGTCTCCGTCGAATACACCTTCGACATCGGGGGTATAGGGCAGTAATGCCAATACCTCGCCCAACTTGAATTGATGGAGTGACAGTGTCAGGTCTTGAAGTGCCGTGGTGTCTTCATCGTTAGTGAAAATTTGAAGTCCCATTCCATCGGCCGACTGCAGCACCATGTCTGCGCTCACTCGTCGGTCGTCGCGAAGATAGATATAATTGCTGTCGTTTACGGAGAACTCTTTATATCCCAAAATCGGAGGGTCGCCTTGTAGATGAACGCTGACGCCGTGGGGCTGCATGTCTGCGGCGAGGTTGACCTTGATGCCCAATCGGTCGTTCTTATCGTAGACGCGGGTCAGTAGGGAGGTCCCTCGAGGTTGAATCTCACCGTCGAACAGGGCGTTGAAAGTATAGGAAGGATTGTTCTTCCCGTTGCGAACCTGGGCGAAGTAGCGTGTCGTCGTGGAGTCAGAGTTCACCTTCAGACGGATGGTGTCGAGTTGTATGCTGTCAACAACGAGTGAATCGATATCTACATAGCCGTTGAGTCCCGCCTTGGGAGAGCTGTTCAGTTCCATGGCGAGATTGCGGGCTGTGCAGTCGTAACGTTGCAGGAGTTGGAAGAGAAGATTGTTGTTGCCGGAATGGAAAGTAATCTGGCAGAGGGGAAGCCGTGCCCGCAGCCTTTCGTGGTCGATGTAGCGCTCCGTCAGTTGGCGGTCCATCTCACGGGCCACATTCTTCAACTGAGCGAGGAGCCGTTCATAGCCTCCGCGGGCATCCATGTTGAGATAGAGGTCTCCGCTGGTGACTTCGGCGTGCGTGGTGTCACGTGTTGAGAGCACATCCATCGTGATGTCGTCTGGGCGGAAAACTTTCTTCTTGTCTGTAATGGTGATGTCACTGACATTCCCCATGATGCGATGTCGGTTCTTCAGATCGGAGGCGACATCGACATGAGCACAAAGGGCAACGGTGAGAGGTGTTCCCGACAACTTGAGGGCATAGAGGTCAGCTTTCGTAAGGTCGCAGCCGACGGTGGCTTTCAGTCGGCGGATTCCTGTTAGTGCGTCGATGTTTATATGACCGTTCAACTGCTCGTTTTCGCTGAGCAGGTCGGCACGCAGATGTCCGTTGCCGATATTGGCGGTGATATCCGTGTTGCTGAGGTCATAGTCTCCGTATCGGCTGCTGCTGATGCGTGCCCTTGCTTTGAGGCGCATGGTGGGGGAGAGGGGATCGGTGCCGAGGCCCCGTGCCGTCAGAGTGCCGGTGAAGGGATGCAACGGTTGTCCCTTCACGAAATGCTGGAGGGGGAAGCGGTTGGCGGTTAATTGCACTTTATATGCCATGCGTTGCAGATTGACTGCCGCCTGTCCGTGAATATTGCCGCCTCCTTGGCTTAAATTAAACCGTGAGGCTATCTGCTGACCATTCATCCGCAGGTCACCGTTGAAGCCAACACCCCACGGGAGTGCCAGTGTGGAAGGCAGACTGCTGCCAAGAAGTGATGTCAGGAAGTCAGACTGGAAGGTCTGTGCCTTCAGACGCAGGTTGCAAAATAGCTGATTGGGGCTGTCGATGTTGGCCACCGTACCGTTTGTGTTGAGACGGAATGCTGTGGGCAACAGTACATTTAATTTCTTGATATGGGCTTTCTTCAGATTGCCGATGATGTTGGCATCCAAGCTGAGAGGATAGTTGGGCCACGCCCATCTCAGCTGCGGCATTTGGCTGGCAACGAGCAACATTAGGTCTTGTTTGCCGAGTTGCCCGTTGGCGATGACGCTTAATGTTCCCGGATTCACGCTGTCAAAGGCGTTGAGAGCTATGTTGACTTTCGCCTGTAGCTTACTGTTGGGTGTGGTAAGACGGAGATTGTCGAGCCGCAGCAGTGTGCTGTCCATATAGACAGGGCCGACGAGGTTGTCCACCACGATGCCGCTCTTCTCGCGGAAATGGCATTGGCGAAGGGCCAGTCGAAGCTCAGAGTCGCAATAGTAGAATGAGTCGGCACGCAGTAGCAGTTGCTGCATGGAGAGATGGGAAGCGTCGATTCCTTCCCGCTTGGGCACCACGAAATTCTGGTCGAGGCAGAAGGCTCCCTTGCTCCAGTCGATGTGCGCTACCTCATATTGTCCTTTGCCGAGGTTTAGTTTTACATTCTGTGCTTGCAGGTTGCCGAGTTTCGCGTCCACGCTGAGGGTGTCGCCCGGCAGATGAAGGGTGAGTTGGGAGCGCTGTATGTCGAGCTTCCCGGCGTTGATGCGCCAGAAGTTGGTAGACGGGGTGGTGTCGGGAGGCACCGTGTCACTGAGTGCGATGTCGAGGAGGGCGTCGTGGAGGTGGAGCACAGGCACATAGGCCAGTTCGTCCTTCCAGTTCACCTTGGCGTTTTCACCAAGGTAGAGTCGTCCTACCTCTCCTTGAATTTTAGTAGAGGGAATGAAGTGGTCGGTGTTGACTTTCAGCTGTTTGAAGTCGAGTGACTGAATGTTTACTTCACCATGAAACAATGGCAGAAGTTGTACGTTGACAATCAGTTGCTTAACGTTAGCGATTGTGTCTTTTTTTTGCGGGATACTGTCATTGGGCTTGAGCGCCTTAAAGCCTTCCAGACTAAGGTCAAGAGGAAAGCTGAGGCGCACGTGTTCTATGCTGACCGCCATACCTGTCTGTTCAGAGGCATAGCGGGCAGCCTGTTTCACCATCCAATTCTGAAAAGGAGGGAAATAAAAAAGAAGAAAAAGGAGAATCACCAAGGCGAGGAGCATGCCCACCGTGACGCTTCCCCACTTTAGGAGTTTTCTCATATCTTTCAGATGCGCAGTTCCTTCAGGATTTCAGCCATCTTCTGCTTTGTTTCGATCTTAGTGGGTACCAAAGGCAGACGGAGCACATTTTCAATGAAGCCCATGTCGTTGAGCAAGGCTTTCACGCCGGCGGGATTTCCGTCAACGAAAAGCAGACTGTAAAGCTCTGTGAAGGCATGGTGAATTTTTCGTGCAGGTTCGTACTCGCCCTTGAACTCCAGTCGAATCATCCGTGAGAACTCCTTAGGCAGTGCATTGCCAATTACGGAAATTACACCTGCGGCTCCACTTGCCACCATAGAGAAAGTGAGAGCGTCGTCGCCACTGATGACGTCGAATCCGTCGGGCTTGTTCTTGATGATTTCGTCTACCTGCTCAAGACTTCCACTGGCTTCCTTGACGGCCACTATGTTGGGACAGTCTTTGGCAAGTCTCACCGTCGTCTCGGCCTTCATGTTCACGCCGGTACGTCCAGGTACGTTATAGAGCACGAGAGGCAGGGGACTCACAGACGCGATGGCCTTGAAGTGCTGGTAGAGACCTTCCTGAGATGGCTTATTGTAGTAAGGGCAAATACTGAGGATACCGTCGATACCTGTCCAGTCAGTAGTCTTTATCTCTTCGATGACAGCGGCGGTGTTGTTGCCTCCACAATATTTCAAAATGGGTATCTTTCCGTGTACGCAGTCTTTCACGAGCTGGGTGATTTTGTCTTTCTCCTCGCGTGTCAGGCAGGGTGCTTCTGCCGTTGTAGCAAGGATGCAGAGAAAATCTGCTCCGTTATTCAACTGATACTCAACCAAGCGTTTAAGAGCTTGGTAATCTACTTCTCCGGCTGCAGTGAATGGGGTGATTAGGGCAATGCCCAAGCCTCGAAAGATGTTGTTCGACATAAATTAATATTTCAGATTGCCCACAAAGTTACAATATAACTTTCAATCTACAAAGAAATTTCATCGAAAATGCTACTCTTTGTTGCATTCTTTGCTCGTTTATAGTAACGATGATTTTATCTTATGACACTTTTCAATGCTATTGAATTTTTATTTGTAAGCTACACCGGTCCCACAACCTTCATAAATGTCGTTTGGTTGCAAAGATTACGGATTAACAAAAGAGGTCTTCGCGTTGCAAATCAGCAACACGAAGACCTCTTTCATATTTGCAGAAGACCTCTTTTTTATAAATAAGTTTATTTTTTATGCGTTTCACATTTTTATGATGTTATACATCGTTATTTATGTTGCCAGAAGCCTTATTTTGCTCAGTTAAATGCCTTGCCTTGTGTAGCTAAATGCCCTTGTTCTTGCAGTCAGGTGCCTTGCTTTGTGCAGTTAGAAGCTCCGTTTTGATGCAGCTCGATGCGTTCTCCAGCCTAACTTGATATCTTGTTATAGTCAGAAAGTCGCTATATTTATAGCGAAAAGAAACGTTCTTCAAGTATTAAATAAGCATCCTTCTTGATATTTCCAAGTCGGGTGATGATTGAGCCCCACATGGGGAAAGATTATGCCCCACATGGGGAAAGATTATGCCCCACGTGGGAAAAGATTGAGCCCCACGTGGGGGAAGATTGTGCCCCACTTGGGAGATGATTTTGTCCCACTTAGGACTCGACTTCAATGTACTTGACTTACGTTGTCGATAATGCGGTTTTACATAATAAATAACATTCGCTTTCAACGTATAAAATGTTGATTCACAAAAGACAACGAATATTTGCTTCTTCTTTTAGATAGCCCTGTATGCAATCTATAATCTGCTTTTATTGCGATTAAAAAATCTGTCGTCAATTCTCAATCAAGGACAGTTGCCAGACTGGTTGATATTTATTTTTTACGCTTTAATTTGAGCTTTGGAATTTTAATTTTCTCGCCTTCCTTAAATTCTGTGCGACCGTTGTTGACAGCTTCAATGTAGCATTCCATTCCAGGTCCAAGCGTGGAGCGGGTGATGCTGTGAAGAGTCTGGCCCTTGCGTACAGTGAGGAGATGATCAATGCCTATAATGCGGTAGGCTCCTGTGCGTACACGGGGGTCTTTGTCATAAATAGAGGACTTGTCTTCTGTATTGGATTTAGTCTGCTTGTTTACCTTACTCTCAGTTTTGGCTACGGTCTGTTTAGTGTTCTGTAGCTTTGAGGCTTTGTTAGATGATGTCGGCTTAGCGGCAGCAATTGATTTTCTGTCAGAGGCACCGACTTTGGTATTTCCCGCTGAGGCTTTGGTTGCGGAAGTCTTGCTAAGGGTGTCCAGTTGAGCCAATTCACTGGTTATTCGCACACTGTCAGCTCTACTGCGGGCCAATGCTGCTTTGTTGACCGATTCTCCTGCGACCGCCTTTTTGTTAATGGCAAGAGACGAGGTGGTCTCCAGATGACGAATGCGGTTGTCGCGACGGTCAAGTTGACTGAATAAATAAATCATTGTTGCAGCAGAAACGACGACGAGAAGTACAATGCCGGCAGCCATCCATCTTATGAGGCGATGAGTGCGGTTGATTTCTACCTTCAATTCATCGGTCATTGTGGGGACGGGAACAGCCTCAGGTTCCACTACCTTTTGCTCCTCAGCTATCTCTTGTTGCTCAGCAGCAGGAACCTCAGTTCTTTTTTCCGTCTCTTCAGTTGAAGATGTTACTGACTTTTCCTCTTGCTTCGATAAGTATGTTACAGAGTTTGTGTCGGCTTCGGATGCTTGTCTTGGTGTGACGCCATCGCTCAGCGACTGTTGTTGCTCCTTTTCCGTCGGTTCATTGAGTATTCTCAATTCAGATTGAGTCAACTTAAAAGCGTGTGAACGTTCCGGCTCTTCTACTCGATTTTGTTGATTTTCGTCTGCATCGAGAGGTTCCTCGTCATTTTCTTCTAATCCGGATAATTGTCCATTGAGCACGGATAGTTGTGCTGAAGTGAGTCGTAAGGGACCGTCAGAGATTTCATTGATATTCGTAGAATTATCGTTCGTATTGGCAGAAATCTCCTTGGTATTATTTGTGCTTTGTGCTGTTTCCTCGTTAGGGAGCTCTTTTTCTTCCTTCGAAGGATTTTCTTCCTTAACAGTACTCTTTTTACTTTCTGTACTTTCTTCTTCAGTCTGTTCGGGAACGTTATCCTGTCCGGACTTTTTGTCTTCCTCTACGCTTATCTTGTTTTCCCGTAGAAATTCGCCGATGTCAGCCGATGATACATCAGTCTTGTCGGCGAACTTCTTGTCTATTTCGGAAAAGTCTACGCCGTCGTTGACTACAACCGTCTCGAACTGAGCGAAAGGACGATTGACCAAATCGCGCATCTGCGCATCGGGGATATAGGAAATCTTGTCGCGCCCTTCAATGACGATAGGCTCGCCGGTATTGACGTCGATGCTTCTTCTAGAGGCGATGCTCATTACCTTGAAAGTGCCGAGACCTTTGACCTTTACGAGTTTGTCGTTGCGCAGTCCGTTATTGACGATTTCGAACATTGTCTGCACGAATCGTTCAGCATCGGCCTTTGAAAGGCTGTATTCCTGCATGAGGCATTGAGCCAAAGTCTTAATGCTTGCTTTATTCGTCGCCATGGTCGTCTCCTTTCTTCAGAAATTCCTTGATGGCCGCGATGGGCTTGAAGCCCAGCACGAGTTTTGGCGGCACGAGCATGCGTTGCTGCGTGCCGGGATTGACCACGATGCGTTCCATCCGCTTCTTTACCTCAAAGGTACCGAAGTTGGGTATCTGCACGGCATCGCCTTCTTCGAACGCCTTGCCCATGGCCTCGATAACGGAATTGACCATGCGTTGGGTGTCGGTCTGGGTGTAGCCAGCCTTCTGAGCCAGTTCTGCTATGTATTCCTTATTGTTCATACGTCGTTCCGTAAAGGTCAAATTCGTCGCTGTCTGTTATCTTTACATTGTAGAATCGTCCTACACGCAGTGTCCTCTCCGCTACGGGGATGAGTACTTCGGGATCTACTTCCGGTGAACTGAATTCTGTTCGCCCGATGTAATAGTCTCCCTCCTTGCGGTCGATGATGGTCCGGAGGGTGGAACCTACTTTCTCAGCTTGTAATTCCGAGCTGATTTGCTGTTGGAGAGCCATAAGCTCGTCCAGTCTGCGCTGCTTGACTTCTGCCGGCACGTCGTCTTTGTAGTGCTGTTGTGCATAGGTGCCTTCTTCTTCCGAATAGGTGAAAGCTCCCATGCGCTCGAACCGTTCTTCGCGCACGAAGTCCATGAGCTGTCTGAAATCGTCGTCGGTCTCGCCGGGAAAGCCCACAAGAAGCGTGGTGCGCAGTGCGATGCCTGGCACACGTTCGCGGATGGTGTGAATGAGGTCGAGCGTCTGCTGTCGAGTAACGTGTCGATGCATTCTATCGAGTATGTTGTCTGAGATATGCTGGAGGGCGATGTCTAGATAGCGGCATACGTTTTTGTGACTCGCCATGACATCGAGAAGTTCCATCGGGAAGTTGTTGGGATAGGCATAGTGGAGACGAATCCATTCCACGCCTTTGATTTGCGCCATGCGGTCGATAAGCTCGGCGATGCGAGGTTCATGGTAAAGATCAACGCCGTAATAGGTAAGTTCCTGTTCGATAACCTGAAACTCCTTGACGCCTTCGGCAACAAGCTGTTCCACCTCGTGCAGAATATCCTCCATCGGGCGAGACTTGTGATGTCCAGTGATGAGAGGTATGGCACAATAGGCGCAATGCCTGTCGCATCCCTCAGCTATTTTGATGTAGGCGTAATGGTGTGGAGTCGTGAGATGCCGATTGAGCTCAGGACGTACATCCGTTGATTTCCATCCTGCAGCGGGACCTAAGTCAGTAAGCAACTGGTTGTAGTTGAACTTTCCGTAGAACTTGTCCACTTCAGGTATGGATTCTTCGAGCTCTTTCTTATAACGTTCGGAGAGGCAGCCCATGACAAAGAGTTTTTTGAGCCTTCCCTCTTTCTTGGCTTGGACGAACTCGAGAATGGTCTCTATGCTCTGTTCTTTGGCAGACTCAATGAATCCACAGGTATTGATAACGGCTACCTCACCCTGCGGCCGTTTGGAATCGTGGACGCAGTGGTAACCCTGGTTTTCAAATTTGCGCATGAGCTGTTCGGAATCGACGAGATTCTTGGAGCAGCCCATGGTGATGATGTCTATCTGGTTTTTCTTCAAAGTGAAAGTGTTGATAAGCAGTGAGATGAATGTGTCTCAGCGGTACTGCAATAGAGTACCGGTCAGAAGAGAGAATCGACGAACTCTTTGCGGTTGAAGAGCTGGAGGTCTTCCATTTTTTCACCAAGACCAATATATTTGACAGGGACTTTCAACTGGTCGGAGATGCCGATGACGACACCGCCCTTGGCCGTTCCGTCGAGTTTGGTGATGGCTAACGAGGTGATTTGTGTGACAGCAGAGAACTGTTTTGCTTGCTCGAAGGCATTCTGACCTGTACTTCCGTCAAGTACGAGAAGTACTTCGTCGGGAGCCGTCGGAACGACTTTCTTCATCACGTCCTTGATTTTCTTCAACTCGTTCATCAGTCCAATCTTATTGTGCAGACGACCAGCCGTGTCGATAAGCACTACGTCGGCCTGATTGGCCTTGGCACTCTGCAGAGTGTCGAAGGCTACGCTGGCAGGGTCGGAACCCATCTGTTGCTTGATGACAGGAACGCCTACGCGGTCACCCCATATCTGAATTTGCTCCACGGCAGCGGCTCTGAATGTATCGGCAGCTCCGAGATAGACTTTCTTTCCTGCCTGTTTGAACTGGTAGGCCAATTTGCCGATGGTCGTGGTTTTGCCTACGCCATTGACACCTACAACGAGAATGACATAAGGGCGATGGTCGGTGGGCAGGTCCCAGTTGTCATTATCTTCAGTGTTGTTCTCCGTGAGAAGAGCAGCTATTTCGTCCCTGAGAATCTGATTGAGTTCAGAAGTGGAGACGTATTTGTCGCGCGCTACACGTTCTTCAATGCGATGGATGATTTTAAGTGTGGTATCAACTCCTACATCCGAGGTGATGAGCACTTCCTCGAGGTTGTCGAGTACCTCGTCGTCGACCTTGGATTTACCGGCAATGGCACGTGTTAATTTGCTGAACACGCTCTGCTTGGTTTTCTCCAGCCCTTGGTCCAGCGTCTCTTTTTTCTTCTTGTTAAAGATTCCGAATATTCCCATAAAAACAATTGTTTCTTTTGCAAAGTTACACTAAAAAGGCAGAACGACAAAGTAAAATCGTTTTTATTTTTCTTACAGAAAGGGCGTTGTAGAAGTATGTATGGATAGTGATAACTTTTTATTAGATTAAATGTCTGGTATTAAATCAAAATGCAATAAACAAAAAAACCGCATGGCTACTGTAGCCATGCGGTTATCAATTATTATAAATGTGTGATTATAGTCTTACGTAATTTAGATTGGTAACGGCCTGGAGATTTATTATCCGATAGTCATTAATTGCTCTTAAGCTTGAAAGAGTTTTCAATGCTTGTCACCTCCTCGCTGAATAGCTTGTCAACCTTCAGCCGACGCTCTACCTGGTTACAACTGTGGATAACGGTGCTGTGGTCACGATTGCCCACGAGTTTTCCAATGCGAGAAGCCGGTATCTTTGTGTATTTCTGAGCGAGATACATGGAAACCTGTCGAGCAAGGACATAGTCACGTTTGCGGCTCTTGGAATTGACCTGCTCGTGAGTTACATTGAAGTGAGTGCACACTTTGTCAAGGATGTCGTCGATGGTAAGAGGCTTGTCGTCCACCTTGACGGCACGCTTGATGACTCGTTGGGCAAGGCGCATGTCAATCTTACTGTTATATACAATGGAGAAAGCCATAAGCGAATTGATGACCCCCTGGAGATCGCGCACGCTGCCACTGGCTGTTTCGGCGATAAACTGTACCACGTCTTCCGGAATCTGTAGTCCGTCGCGCCGTATTTTATGGTGTAGAATGTCAATGCAAAGTTGCGTGTTAGGCTTTTCGAGCTCTGCAATGAGACCACAGGAGAAGCGAGTTAGCAGCCTGTCGGGCATTCCCTTGAGTTCTACTGGAGGCCGGTCGGAAGCAAGAATGATACGCTTACCGTTTCGGAAGAGGTGGTTGAAGATGTGGAAGAAAGTCTCGTGGGTCTTGGGCGCCGACATCCATTCTTGTATATCATCAACGATAAGAATGTCGATGGTCTGGTAGAATGCAATGAAGTCGTTGACCCTGTTCTGCAGCGTGGCATTAGTGTACTGCATCTGGAAAAGACGTGCACTGATGTAGAGTACGCGCTTGTTGGGATAGAGTTGTTTAGCGCGTACACCAATGGCATTGATGAGATGAGTCTTGCCACAACCCGAAGGTCCGAAAATGAACATGGGGTTGAACTGCGTGGTGTTTGGGTGCTCGGCGATGGATAGTCCTACTGAGCGGGGTAACTTGTTGCTGTCGCCTTCGATGTAATTAGAGAAGGTAAGATGCGGGTTAAGTTGCGATTCGATGGGCTGGGGCTGAGCGGCATCGAGCAGGGTAGGGCTCTGGTTGGCTCGTGTCTGCGGTTGCGGCTTGTCAATTGGAGAGGGCTCTTCGGATTCAATGTCTTGCGAGAGATTGTGCTCTTTGTCGGTAACTACTCGGTAGAACAAACCGACGCCCTTGCCAAAGCAATGGCTCAGAACAGTAGACAGCAGATTGATAAAGTTGCCTTCCAGATACTCGTAGAAAAAGGGACTAGGCACCTGAACCAATATCATCTTCTTTTCTTCATTGAAGTTTTCGAAGATGATTGGTTTAAACCAAGTATCATATATCTGCTCGGAGACATTGTTGCGGATGAGCGCAAGAGCCTTGTCCCAACGAGCATCAGGACTTGCTGTCATTTAGAATATTATTAGTCGTTTGAACGCAAACTTTAGCGGTTTGAACGTCAAAGATGGTCGGATTATGATTTTAATGCGTCTGCAAAATTAGCAAAGATTTGTGTGAAATGCAAATAACATGTCCGTATTTGTTTGAAAAAACCTTTGGATAACTCTCTACAAGTCTGTTTGTTACGCAATCTGTGGCATGCGAATATGTTCTAATGAATCTTGCAGATGGCTAAAATGCTGAAAATAAGGAGATTTGCAAATGAAGGCCAATAGCGGGCCCCTTATGTGAAACAAGTTCGTAACCCTTTCAGTGAATGTAAGAAATGGTCGTTTTTCAGACAATTAATCATTCGTGAAACATCGGGCTGATAATTTAGATTATTTTTAAATAATATTGTTATTATTCGTCCAAACGTTTGCTTGTCATCAGGTCTATACTATACCAATTGGCCATGTGCAATTACTTTGGCGGATTCAATATTGTCCTATATTGTATGAGAAGGCTGTTTTAATGCTTTGTGCGTTGTCAGGAAAAATGGAATAGCTGCCAACTGGGCCCCCATCGATACTGCTACCATAGCTGTGACAGAAGTATCGTAGAGAACGCCAAGAAGCCAGCTTCCTAAGAACCAAAACACGCCGAAACTGCATTCAAAGAGCCCGTACCCGGTAGCACGGCTCTGCTTGGGAACCATTGTTGCTACTGCTGCCTTCAGAATGCTTTCCTGTGCACCCATACCGATGCCCCATAGCAGGATGCCGAGGATGAAAACACATTCGCTGTGCCCCATGAAAATTAAAAGTGGAAAAGGTGCCGAGAGTAGGGTGGAAACAATGAGAGCCAAAGTACCATGACGGTCGAAAAGCCAACCGAAAACCAAGGCTGAGAGAGCGTCAATAAGCATGGCTCCCGAATAGAGCAACGGCAACTCGGTGGCAGAGAAAATACCGGTACGTGAAATATGCATTACTACGAGCGCATAGTCGATAAATCCAAAAGCGAAGCAACTGATACCGATGATGTAGAGGATGAATCCCTTGCGCATCTTGAACTTTGGGAATGTTTTCGGGTCAGGTTCAAAGTTTTCTGGATTTGGGAACTTTCTTTTGGTCAGCCATAGTAGAATTAAGGTAATGGCTCCGGGAATGGCAAGACAGGCGAAACAGAAGGAATAACGTTCAAAAGTGGAACCGGAACTTTTAAAAAGCATGATGACATAGAGCAACAATGGTCCGAGGAAGGCTCCCAATTGGTCGAGCATCTCTTGGATGGCAAAGCTCTTGCCCGCACCTTGTTGTGTGGCGGCAAACGACATAATGGTGTCTTTGGCGGGCTTTTTAATGGCTTTACCCATGCGCTGAACGATAAGTAGTGCGCAGGCTGCAATCCATCCGTGAGGTCCCACTAGCGCCAGTGCTGGTACCGCTACGATATCTATCACATAGCCAGCTATAACCATAGGCCAGTAGAGACGTGTGCGGTCTGTGATACGTCCAAAGACGTAGCGCATGCCATAGCCCACCATTTCACCCAACCCTGAGACGAAACCGATGGTTGCAGCCGAAGCTCCCAACAAAGCAAGGAATGCACCGCGGATGCTGCTTGCGCTTTCGTGGGTCATGTCGGAGAAAAGACTCACGATGCCGAACATTAAGATGAACGTCATTGCACCGTTCGTCTTGTTAGTCTTTATTGTCATCATAATACTGCAAAGATAAAAATAAATATTGTAATCTTCTTGGATATTTCAGATTATCTAAGTCAATGAACCGATTATTTGAAAAAGCGTGGCGAGAAGGCGACTCTGACATTTTGTTCTTATTCGCTGTCATTTTGTCCAGATTCATTTACAGGCACGGAGATTGTACATAAGTGGTTGGAAGCCAAGCTGAAAGGCAAGGCGACCAAAGATAAATCAGAAAACAAAAATTAAAATATAAATAGGAGGATTTAGTTATGTTGTATCCAGTATTAAGTAACGCATTTGATGATTTCTTCAACATGGATTGGATGCCTAGAATGAATGCTACGGCTCCTGCAGTGAATGTGAAGGAAAACAATAAAGAATATGAGATGGAGATTGCCGCTCCTGGCATTAAGAAGGAATTTTGCCGGGTAACCATTGATGATGATGGTAATCTGAACGTCAAGATAGAAAACAAGTTTGAACAAAAGGAGGAAGACAAGAAGGACGAGAAGAAAGAACACTATCTACGTCGCGAGTTCTCTTACAGTAATTACGAGCAGACTTATACGTTGCCCGAGGATGTTGAGAAGAGCAGGATTTCAGCAAAGGTGGAAAATGGTATTTTAAGTATTATTTTACCTAAGATGACCCAAGAGGAAGAGAAGAAGAGCGAACGTAAGATAGATATTGCTTAATCTTGATTTTACTTCCTTAGAAGAATTTTCAGGGAGACGGTTTTGAACCGTCTCCCTTTTTTTGTGGTTTTAAGAACAGGGATGGTTCATAAAGAATTATTACAGGACAAGAAGAACCAGAATCTATTGTTTGATTAATAATAATT
>JBMNUW010000026.1:0-26648 GCA_050946475.1 Prevotella sp. | reverse complement strand
TAGAAAGATAATGCTTGGTCATAATCTTTGTAGTCTGACATTATGAAAGCTCTGATATCAAGAAAAAAAGCACGTTCATTTTCAGTAGGTAAAGAAGCTATATCTATTCCATTTATAATTCTTTTCGCCTCCTCAAAAGCTTTCTTATCGAGCTCTTGAGGATTGTCTATCTCGAAAAAGTTCATGGCGTATTGCTTTGCACGACAACACTCTGCTTCGCGTAACAGACTTTCATCTTTAATTTCCTTTGCATACAACTCCGCTTTACGAAAAAAGTTAACGCCAAGCCAAGGAAAACGTATCATCAATGCTTTTGCAATTTCAATATACGACTTAGCTATTCCTCGCAAATCTCCTGACATTTCTGCCTCGCCAAGCATTTCTATAATTTCCAACAATGGAGAAGATGACTTGTCAATAGACATTAGCCTTACTTTCGCAGCATGGAGCCGTCGCATAGCATCGTGGTCGTCAGGAGAGATAATGGACTGCAATTCATCTATTGCCTGTGTTGCCTTTGATGCATCTCCTGTTCTGAGATAAAGTTCTACAAGGCTTGCTTTGAGCTTATGCTCAACCTCAGGTGGTAATTTACGTCTTTTTAATTCATCAGCCGCAGCTACAGCATCATTCAAACGACCAGCATTCATACAAATCGTCAATTTGTTTAGCCAATGCTGTACCTTTATACATTCCGAAAGATAACCATCGGGTACAAAATGGTCTAGCTGATCGAGTATTCTACATGCCTCTTCGAGATTTTCAGGATTGTTTAATGTGCATAAATGCCGTTCGAGGCTCATTATGTAATGTTCTATTGGAGAGATCATTGGCGTAGTGTGAATGAATGCCAATTGTTTTGTAAGAGAAATATATAACGGTATTAATTACAAAAACTTTGTCTTTGAAACAGGCAAGTTCTCTTGTCAATTCTGAACTGATACAAACATGCAATTTAGAGCAACTTTTAAAGTGGCTCTCTTTCAATCAAGGACATTCTCTCAGCTCCTTAATTATCAAGAAAGACTCTGATAATCAAGCTGTTAAACCTAAAAGGCCCATTATATAGTTGTTTGTTGGACTCCATTAAACTATTTGGACCGTATAACCATTATGCAAAAGTAGTCATTTTTACCTTAAGGTGCAACGTAAACAAGGAAATAATTTAAACAAAGATACTTTTTGCTGAATTCTTTTGTAGATTAGCGATTTTCTATGTAATTTTACAGCAAACAATGATATGGATTATGGACAAGGAAAAGATAAACGAATATAGAAATCAGATAATAAAATCGGTGATGGATCTGGCTGTTCTTGCCAATAAGGAGATCTCGGAAGAAGAAGCTGCCAAACTGACTTCGATGCTTAGCGATGAAGAACTCGAAGAAGGAATGGAATGGAACACGCCGGATGATGTGGCTGAACTGTTGCTGGACAGTGGCCTATGATATATATATAAAGTCTTGACTTAATGTGAGTTGTTTCTATATACTTAAACTTATTCGTGGATGATTCCTTAGGACGTTTTCCATGATATTAAACGAAGAAATTATGAACAACGACAAGAATGCTTTCACTACCTATCTTAACGAGATTGGAAAGGAGAAAATCTTAACTCCGGAAGAGGAAAAGGAATTAGCCGATCGCATCAAAAACGGCGACTCCAAGGCACTGGAAAAGTTGACTCAGGCCAACCTCACTTTCGTAGTGAGCGTTGCCAAACAATACAAAGACCGTGGTCTGGACATGGAAGACCTTGTGAGCGAAGGAAACATAGGCATGATGAAAGCGGCAGCCCACTTCCAAGGAGACAAAGGAAAACGCTTTGTTTCTTACGCAGCACCATATATCCGGTCAGCCATTGAAGAGGCGATTAACCAGCAAAGTCTGCTCTATCGCATTCCAAGCGACTCTACCAACGCTGCGAGAGACAAGCGCATCGGGAAACCTTTATCCATTGATGCACCAGTGGGTGGCAGTCAGGACCTCAGTTTAGGTCGTGTGATACCAGATTCCAATGCTCCTGACCCCGACGATGTACTCAACAAACAACTCATCGTGGAACAACTCGATCCGCTCATAGCACAACTGAAAGGTCGCGAGCGACAGGTGCTTCTCAGATACTATGGTGTCGGCGTAGAGCAAAAAAACATGGCCGAGATTGCCACTGAGATGGGCTTGAAACGGGAGCGCGTACGTCAAATAAGAGATAAGGCTGTGCGGAAAATAGCCAAAATGACTAAAGACAGCCAACTAAAATCTTACTTGAGAAAATGAAATACCTCATTCTTTCCGACATTCATGGCTCGCGTCCACGACTTGAACAGGCGTTGGACTTTTATTACCGGGAACACTGTGACATGCTACTCATTTTGGGAGATATCCTAAATTATGGGCCTCGAAATTCTGTTCCGGAGGGACTTGATGCCAAAGGAATCGTGGAACTACTTAATCCCCTCGCCGATGACATCGTAGCGGTGAGAGGCAACTGTGATGCCGAGGTAGACCAGATGCTACTTCACTTCCCTATCATGGAGACAACAGCTCTGCTCATAGAGAACGGACGACGCATTTTGCTTACCCACGGGCATATTTACAACAAGGAGCACCTGCCTGCAGGTCGCTTCGACGCCGTCTGCTATGGACACACGCATCTTTGGGAACTAACTAAACAGGATAACGGTCCAGTGATTTTGAACTCCGGATCCATCACGTTCCCAAAAGGCGGAAACCCTCCCACGATGGTTACTCTCGAAAACGGGCTCTTTTCCGTCTACACATTGGACGGGAATTTACTGAGCTCTCTACACCTTTAATGAAGTGGCAATAATTGCCGAACTTTAAAACTCATTGCCTTATGACCGTGAAAGAAATTTTTGAACTACGAAAGCAAGGGAAAGTTCAGGAAGCATGGCAAGGCATACAACCTCTCTACGCCGAACATCAGGGACACTACACTACCCTTGCCATGTTCTGGACTACACATGACATGGCTGCGTTATTTATCAAAAATCAGCAGACTGACCAGGCAAGGAAACTGTTGTTTCAACTCACCAAGATTTATCCGAATATCGATGACAAAGACCACAAAGCTGTCTCCGCAATTGTGAGTTGTGCATTGAAGCTGGATGATTTAATTAAAAACTTTAATCTCATTTACTTTCTTCCTTATTTTCAAATAGTTGCGGATACTGAATGGAAGAATCAAAAGATTAACGGACATTATGTGGAATCTTTGCCGCAACGCGTCGTCAATCATCTGTTTCGCAACATTGAGGAGCGGGCAACGGAAGAGTATATCCGACAGGTCATGCCTCTTTTCTCCGCTGCCCTGCAACACAATCCCAAGAACCGAAACAACTTGATGACCTACGCACGACTTTCCTTCATGAATGGTGAAGAAGAGAAAGGCAAGGAAACCTTACGTCATCTTGCATTGAAGTACCACGATGCAAAAGCAGCTGAAATGATGGTGGAGCACACACAAGACGATGTGGAGAAAATTTCATGGCTTTGTCTTGCAATCAATAACCAGAAGCAAGAAAAGTTTCGCTCCAAACTCCGCGTGAAATTAGCTGGCTTACTTATGCAGCGTGCCAAGCCTCACGCTCTCTGCGAATTAAAGAAAAGCAGAGAGGTACGCACCGCCTTAGGCTATCATGTACCTGAATTTGCTCTACAGATGGAGCAACAGCTTGCCGACGTAACACCGGCTTCAGAAAATCAACACATTAATTTCTATCTCAAAATGATTAACAGATTACATTATTTTGCTTGTATACTTCTCGTTCTTGTCTTGACGGCTTGCGGCACATCGAAGTCGTCCGAGCTAAAAACATTAGAAAGAGAAAAAATTGTTCAATGTGTAAACGACTCTCTGAACAGTGGTCGTTACACTGTAAACTTCAATTATGTCCATCCACAACGATTTCCTTCAAAAGCTCTTACCAGTAGCTATTTTGTAAGAATGGATGGTGACAGTCTCAGTTGCTTCCTGCCTTATTTCGGCGTAGCGCATCAAGCTGACTTCAGCAATGAAAGTCCGCTCAACTTCAACGCTCGTGTATATGAAATGGACAGTTCAAAACCGAAAAAGGATTTGAGAAGAATTTCATTCTCTGCAAAGCACAACAATGAGTTATTCCATTTCATATTGGAGGTCTTCGACAATGGTAATGCCTCTCTAAAGATAAATGCCATGGAAAGAGATCCCATTGAATTTACGGGAGAACTAAACCTCTATTGAAAAAAGAACGTCTTACCCAATATTGGATAAGACGTTTTTCTATAATGCCAAAAAATAGCGTGATTCCGTTCCCCTGTCTACAGGGACTGGTAATCACGCTAATGCATTTATTTCAATTCAAGTTCTACGGGACAATGGTCACTTCCCATTATTTCCGTATGAATCTTGGCATCTACAAGCTTGTCTCTCAGCCGGTCCGAAATAAGGAAGTAGTCGATACGCCATCCGGCATTCTTCTCACGAGCCCTGAAGCGATACGACCACCAACTGTAAGTCACCTGCTCAGGATAGAGGAAACGGAATGTATCCGTGAAACCGTTATTAAGCAATAAGGTCATCTTCTCTCGTTCCTCGTCGGTGAAGCCTGCATTGTGACGATTTGTCTTTGGGTTCTTTATATCTATTTCCTCATGGGCAACGTTCATGTCTCCGCACACTATTACAGGTTTCTTCTCATCAAGCTTGTGGAGATAATTCTGAAAATCTCTCTCCCACTCCATTCGATAATCAAGTCGACGCAAGCCATCTTGTGAGTTAGGCGTATAAACCGTGACGAGGTAAAAATCCTCCATTTCGAGAGTGATGACACGTCCTTCATGGTCGTGTTCCTCAATGCCAATGCCGTAACTTACATTCAACGGTTTGTGCTTGGAAAAGATAGCAGTACCTGAATAACCCTTTTTCTCGGCATAGTTCCAATAGTCTTCATAACCAGGAAAGGTGAGATCGAGTTGCCCTTTCTGCATCTTTGTTTCCTGTAAGCAGAAGAAGTCAGCGTCGAGAGAAGAAAAAGTTTCCTTGAACCCCTTACCTACACAAGCTCGAAGTCCATTGACGTTCCATGAGATAAATTTCATGATTTTTTATTTTGTTACATGAATTATAAAAGGCCGCTCTATGTCGTACGTGTAGTTATTGATAGTTATGTTTTTCACGAGAAGATAGGCCTCCACTTCAGAATAATTCAATATATATAAATAAGGTCCATAGTAATTACCAATAAAGGACAGCTGACTATCGGTTACAAAAGATATACTGATCGTGTTATCGCCACTCGTAACAGTTAAATCATCAGGCTTAAAATATAATGAATAGAAACTTTGATTAATGTAATCCTTAAGCTGAGTGGTGTATATATAAGCGTTTGCCGTCAACTGAGCGGAACCAGCTTCCTGGAGGACCGTAGAGTCATTACCTACATACTTATTCAGAGTTTCCAAGGGAAAGGTCATGGATATTGCCTCGCAAGTATCAGAGGAAGCAATACTTGGACTCATTGCCAGATAAGTATCAACTGAATCTGCAATTGTACTATTATCATCGGCCGGATAATATATTTTTCCGGAATAAGAGCCTGCACTATTATACAACAAAGTCACTTTCTGAGCAGAAGTCAAATTGGTGTAATAGTCGCTGCTATCATCATCATCATCTAAACAAGAAGATAGCGATAAAACGGTAAAGCTGCAAAGTAGCAGCATAAGGAAAGAATGATACTTTTTCATTTTGTTTTTATTAATTTGGTTCTTTGCTAAAGGTAAAACGCACATTCTTCGGAAATCTTGCATCGCTTTAATAAAAATAATTAGAGCGAAGTTAAATTTAAACTCTCCGCGTTTCTCCTCTAAGCAGACTCATGAACTCTTGTCTGGTATTAAGTGAGTTGAATACTCCACTATAGTCACTCGTTGTAGTAATGGAATTTTGTTTTTCCACGCCTCGCATCATCATGCATAAATGTCTTGCTTCGATGACTACCATTACTCCTTGAGGATGAAGAGTATCCTGAATGCAATCCTTAATCTGCTGCGTGAGACGCTCCTGTACCTGAAGCCGATGGGAGAAGATATCCACGACACGGGCAATCTTGCTCAGTCCTGTGATATGACCGTTTGGAATGTATGCCACATGAACTTTGCCGAAGAAAGGCAACATGTGATGCTCACACAAAGAGAAAAAATCGATGTCTTTCACGATTACCATCTGATTGTATTTTTCCTCGAACAACGCATCCGTCAATACTTTGTGAGGATCCTGGGTGTAACCACGAGTGAGAATTTGCATGGCCTTGGCCACACGCATGGGTGTTTTCTGTAATCCTTCTCGTTCCGGATCTTCTCCGAGAAGAGTCAGGATGTCTTTATAATGTTCTGCGAGACTATCAAGTCCCGGACGAAATTCTGTTTCGGGATTCATTATTATGGTTGTTTGGTATTGCTTATATATAATATTACCGAGAGCATAAATCAATACTGAACAGTTATTTTCCCCTGTACAATAGTGGCGCTCCGGTAACCCATTGCTTTCACTTTATGAAGCATCTGCCGTGCTTGTTCATAACTGCGGAAATTCCCCACTCGACAAATCCATCGAGGAGAATAGAAATGAACATATACCGGTACATCTGGATATTTCATTTTTATTGCATTTCCTATCTTCTGGGCACGCATCTTATCGGCTCTCGAATTACCACCGGCATAGGCTTGAACTCGATAGCCATTCACCTTATGACTACCTCGCATCACCTTTTTCCGCATGTCTACGGTAGGAATACTCATCTCTTCCTCGTTCTTAGCCGTGCTGCGTTCAGCCGCCTTTCGCTCAGCCTCGTTCTTCCTCTCTGCTTCAGCTTTCCGCTCAGCTTCAGCTTTTACTTCTTCCTTGTGCTCAGCTACTACTTTACTCTCAGCTTCATTTTTCCGTTCAATAGAGGTGACATTTTTTTTATCACTCACCTTATCCGGCCCGGTTGTTTTAGTCTTATTCGGCTGCCCGGCTTGTACCGCATTGTTTACAAGTTGGTCAATAGCCTTGCTGTGGGTCACGGTCACCGTACCCATTCCACTCTGCTTTTGCTGCAGATGCTCTGTATAGGTCTGCGCCTCCACAGACACAGATAAGCCAAGTGATAAAATAAATAAGGTGACGATTTTTTTCATTGTCTATTATTCTAACTTACTTGATGTTGTGAACTTTCTGTCCGACATAGTATTCATCTTTCATGATGGAAGAAGACCACGAGACAGAAAATCACGAAAGGAGAAGACGGAGACAAACTCCGCTAAACAGATACTGTCTCCGCTTCTCTCATGTCGTTTCATCAGCATCTCTTCGGATGCTTTCAATGAAAAAGTGAATTACTTTTTCCAAGCATCAATGATACCCTTGAAATCGGCTGCCTTCAGAGAGGCACCACCGATGAGGCCACCATCAATGTCAGGCTTTGCAAAGAGCTCAGGAGCGTTGCTTGGCTTGCAGCTGCCACCATAGAGAATGGTAGTATCTTCAGCTGCTTCTTTACCGAACTTCTCAGCTACGATACTGCGGATGTAAGCCAGCATTTCCTCAGCCTGGTCAGCGGTTGCAGTCTTGCCGGTACCGATAGCCCAGATAGGCTCATAGGCAAGCACGATATTCTTCCACTGGTCTGCACTCAGATGGAACACACTGCCCTCAAGCTCAGCCTTAACAACGTCATTCTGCTTGTTAGCCTCACGCTCTTCGAGAGTCTCGCCGCAGCAGAAGATAACCTTCAAGCCATTAGCCAAAGCCAGGTCTACTTTCTCTTTCAAGATTTCAGCTGTCTCATGATAGTACTGACGACGCTCAGAGTGACCCAGGATGACATACTGAGCACCCGTGCTCTTCACCATAGCTGCAGAAACTTCACCGGTGTAAGCACCCTTCTCCTTGTCAGCACAGTTCTCAGCACCGAGAGCCACAACGTTCTGATCGAGAACATCGGCCACCTTTGCCAGATGAATGAAAGGTGTGCAGATGATGACACCACAGTTGGGTTTGTCTGCAACCAGCATGTCATTGATTTCTTTTGCCAGGGCAACGCCCTCCTGCAGGTTCTCATTCATTTTCCAGTTACCTGCTACAATTTTCTTTCTCATTGTTATTACCTTTCTTTTTAGTGGATATATTAACGAAAGTTTTATGTTCTATATCTTCAATTTTACGTTTTTGTTTGTCCATCTTTCCCTGAACGTATTTAGACCAAGACCACAAACGGTCAGCCAACGTGAGTAACAGAAGAGGAAGGAAGAACCAAAGTACTACTTTGACTACACGTACATGAATTGTGTCGTCGGGCAATTGTCCCAAAGGAATCTTCGAAAGAGGTCCATTCAACTCCTCTTCACTCGGCAGGTCATTGTGACCCCATTTACGAATCACCGTCCCATCCTTGAGCAAGAGCAGACCAGGATTACTACGTATGATGGTCTTTAGCGTCGTCTCATCCGTCAGACAGAAAGGATATTCCGCTCCGGTAATATCCTGCCAATGAGAGACTCCGTCTTTCCCGCTGGCTGTCAGACAATAGAAAGGAATGCCCTGCGACAATGCATACTCGTATATCCGGTCTATGTCGCCGAAATTCGAATCGTCAGCATTCTCCAGATGCGGAGCAATAAGCAGAAAAGTATAGCCCTTGTAATCCAGCACTTGTCTGGTAATGTCCTCACCATCATATTTCTGAATACTGAAATCATGGATGGGAGGCACATAGCCTTCCTTAATCTGCACCGTCTTGGAATCGATGAAAGTCCATGTGGAATCAGGATAATTGTCCAGTGTGAACTCTTTTCTTACTCCATTCTTCTCCAAAATAAACGTTGTTTCAAACTCTGGTTGAGGAGCTCCCTTCGGGATGGTCATTCCACGAGGAATATTGGCACCCACATGATAGGGACGGAAGTCGAATAAAGGCAAATGATAGAGACAGTGAAGACTTGTCAGAATGATAAATAATATGGTGAAATTGATGGCAATCCATTGATTGGATTTAGATATAAACCGATATTGGAATAAGGGCCTGTACCAAACAATCAATGAACAAGTCAAGAGAATGATATTCTTGATTAAGGTGGCTGTATTACTCAAATGAACCGCATCTCCAAAACAACCGCAATCCTTCACGGGATTAGCTATGGCAATCCATACGGTAAGTACGGTCATTAGCACCATGAAACACAACATGAGCTTCGAAACAAGACGACGGCGAATGGCAAAAAGCATAAAGATGCCAAGGGAAAATTCCAAGGCGGCAAGTGCCACTGCAGAAGACAGAGTGAGCCAGTCGGGCACATATTGAGCCAGTCCAAGCGCCTGCAGATAATCCTGCATCTTGTACTGGGTACCCAACGGGTCGACGGCCTTCACATAGCCCGAGAAGACAAACGTGCCTCCCAAAACCAATCGGGCTACATTCACCGCTACGCGTCCTGCTATCGACTTTATGCGCATTCCTGCTCTTTAAGTTTTATGCAGCCGAAAACCGCATAGTTGATAATGTCCATATAGTTGGCCCCGATACCTTCCGAGACAAGCGTCTTTCCTCCAAGATTCTCTATTTCCTTTACACGCTCTATCTTAGTGAGTATGAAGTCGGTATAAGATGTCACACGCATGGAGCGCCAGGCCTCGTCATAATCGTGGTTTTTTCGCAGCATCAATTGTAATGCTTCCTGAGCATACTTATCGTAGAGAGCCATGGCATCGGCAGGCGTCATGTCAACCTGGTCAGCATACCCCTGCTCTAACTGAATGAGCCCCACGATACCATAGTTGATAAGAGCTACGAACTCCGGTCGCACGCCCTCACCCACCATATTTTCTTTCTTCACCTCGAGCGAGCGAATCCGCTTGGCCTTGATGAAAAGCTGGTCGGTAAGTGACGACGGACGCAGAATCCGCCATGAAGCTCCATAGTCATGCAGCTTCTTTTCAAACAGTGTACGGCACTCTGCCATTACGTCCTTAAACTCTTTTTCTGTCTTGTTTTCAGCCATAACGATGCAAAGTTACTCAAATAATTTGAGAAATTTCTTCTCGTAGTACATTATTTTCTACTTCAGTTCCTCTTGTCTGCGATGTATCACACGAATAGTGCCACAAAGAGCATCATATCTTACCTGTAGCGAATCAACTTTCACTTTCAACTGATTCCGTTCTCGAATAGTCTTTGCAGCTCGCCAACGGGCAGTAGTTGCCTGCAATGCCGAATCGGTACGACCGACATCTTCCTGAGCCATTTTTAAGGAGGCATCTTGCCATATTGTGAGGGCTCGCTCCCTTGATTTTATAGCCCGGGGATAATCATGTCGCAACTTTCTGATGGCATTCAGCGTGGCTTGATAGTCTTTCGAGGCGTAGAGCGAGTCAATACGCTGCATTAACGGAGCAGCCTTCTCGTCCTCCGTCTGTCCGCAACCAGCCACCAAGAGAGCCAGCATCATAAGAGGTATGTACAGATGTTTCATGGTGCAAATGTAATGAAATCTATCCGAAAAACAAAGAAAGCCGATGAGGAATCATAAAAAAGATGATGTTCCTCTGAACGAGCAGGTTAGCCTGATCGTGACAGAGAAACATCATCCTAAATTATAATTCTATTATTTCTAATAATATTAATCGATAAAGAAATACTTTATATTATACCGATTAATATCTAATAATCAACTAATTAGAATTCTGATGTAAAATGGAATTTTATATGTTTAAAATCTTGTTGTGCCATACTGAGCATATAGGAAGAATCTGCCAGGAACACATCACGACCTTCGCGATCCTTCGCCATATACTGATACTTGCGTTTTTTGAAGTTTTCCATTTCTTCATCGTCGTCTGATTCTATCCAACAAGCTTTATAAAGATGAATGGGCTCCCAACGGCACTTGGCATTATACTCATGTTCCAGTCGATACTGAATGACTTCAAATTGCAATTGCCCCACTGTACCAATGATTCGACGGTTATTGAACTGATTGATAAACAACTGTGCTACGCCTTCATTCATCAACTGCTCCACACCCTTTAAGAACTGCTTGGACTTCATGGGGTCCTCATTCTCTATATATTTGAAGAGCTCGGGTGAGAAAGACGGCAATCCACGGAAATGCAAGATTTCTCCTTCCGTCAATGTATCACCAATTTTGAAAGTCTCGTTGTCTGGCAGTCCGACAATGTCACCTGGATATGCTTCTTCGACTGTACTCTTCCGCTGTGCCATAAATTGTGTAGGAGAGGTGAAACGGAGAGTCTTGCCAAGACGCACATGATAGTAAGGAGTGTTACGTACAAACTTACCGGAGCAAACCTTGCAGAAAGCGATGCAAGAACGATGATTAGGGTCGATGTTTGCCGTAATCTTGAAGATGAATCCTGTGAATTTCGGTTCCGTTGGTTCCACCATTCGTTCTTCAGCCTTGGTAGGTTTAGGACTCGGGGCTATCTCAACGAAACAGTCAAGCAACTCTTGGACACCGAAGTTGTTTAGTGCCGAACCAAAGAAGACCGGAGCAACCTTGGCGGCACGGTAGTCGTCGACATTGAATTCCGGATAGACACCATCTACTAATTCCAAATCTTCACGCAACTGCTGAGCCTCGTCCTCGCCCACTCTTTTGTCAAGTTCATCAGAGGCCACGTCTACTTCTACTTTTTCCGTAACCCGCTGCTTGTTGGGAGTGAAAAGGTTAAGCTTATGTTCATAGATGTTGTACACGCCCTTGAACTTCATGCCTTGTCCGATAGGCCATGAGAGAGGACGTACATGTATCTTGAGTTCTTCTTCCAATTCATCGAGCAAGTCAAAGGCATCGCGACCCTCACGGTCCATCTTGTTAATGAAGATAATAACAGGAGTATTGCGCATTCGGCAAACCTCCATCAACTTACGAGTCTGAGCCTCTACACCTTTGGCTGAATCAACTACGATAATGGCTGAATCAACCGCCGTAAGTGTACGAAATGTATCCTCTGCGAAGTCCTGGTGTCCTGGAGTGTCAAGAATATTAATTTTGTAAGGTTCCCCCTCCTTACCTTCCGGCAGATAATCGAACTCCATTACAGAAGTGGAAACTGAGATACCACGTTGTTTCTCAATGTCCATCCAGTCGGAGGTGGCTGTCTTCCGGATTTTATTGTTCTTCACCGCTCCGGCCACTTGAATCTGACCGCCAAAAAGAAGGAACTTTTCTGTCAGCGTAGTCTTACCGGCATCAGGGTGAGAAATGATGGCGAAAGTTCGCCGACGTTGTATTTCGTTCATAATCGAGGATGATATAATAAATGATAAATCGTTGATATTAAAACTGTTATTTATCTTTACTTCTTGTTTACATTCAAAGGTACTCACACCCCATTAGAAAGATTATTCTCCCGAAGGTGTTTACTCAAAGAACTTCGTGAAGTCTATGCCAGTTCATTCATATTCTTCAAACACAATTTCAGCGAATCCTCCCAATAAGGAATCTTGGCTCCGAACGTCTCTTTTATCTTCGTCTTATCGAGGACAGAATAAGCTGGACGCTTCACTGGTGAAGGAAATTCGTCACTGTGACAAGGCTGAATATCGCAAGTGGTATGACCAGCGAGCTCCGCTATTTTCTTTGTAAAGTCATACCAAGACGTCACACCCTCATTGGAGAAATGATAAATACCGGAATGTCCCTCATACTTTCTGTTCTCCACAATATCGAAGATGGCTGCTGCAAGGTCGCCCGCATAAGTCGGGGTACCGCACTGGTCAAACACCACCTTCAATTGTGGCTTTGTTGCCGTGAGCTGAAGCATGGTCTTCACAAAGTTATGTCCGAACTCTGAGTAGAGCCATGCTGTACGCAGAATGACGTATTGGCATCCTGATTCCTGGATGAGCTGTTCACCGTGGAGCTTGGTTTTACCGTAAACTCCTGTTGGTGTACCTTTCTGGTCTTCACGACAAGGGGTGTTGTATGGATCTCCACCAAAAACATAATCAGTGCTGATATGAATCAGCAATCCATTTACCTCTTTCATAGCCTGTGCCAAATTCGACGGAGCCAGAGCATTGAGCTTGTCAACGATTTCGCCGGCAGTCTCAGCCTTATCCACATTGGTCCAGGCAGCACAATTAATGATGCATCCTATCGTCTCCTCCTTGACCGTTTTGCGAATGGCTTCGAGGTCCGTAATGTCCAAATGGCGATATCCGTCACAGACATCGGTAAAAATATAGTGATCTTTTTTACTGTTCTTGGCAGCCAACTGCATTTCGTTTCCCAGTTGACCGTTTGCTCCTGTAACTAATATATTCATGATATAAAAAGATTTAGTCGTTTAGGAAATCGGCCGACAAAAGCCAACATTCGTTTTAAAGGTATGGCTATCTACAAAATAGACACTCAATCCCATTTGATACCTTCTGTACGGTCCTTAATATAATAGTCGCTGAGCATTCCAAGGAACGTGGAAATTTCTTTCACGGCATGGTCTGTCTCTGGCGATATTGTTTTCTTTTGCAGTCTGAGCATCATCACCACGTAAAGTGCATCGAGACATGTTTCTATCTCACTCACGTTTTTGTCACCTTTGTTGCGGAGTTCCACAATGAATGGCAATACCTTATAATATTCGGCATTATAGAACGGGAACTTTGTAGACTGGAGCAACTGATTGTGCAGGTCTACCATGTCTTGCACGACAATCTTGTTGATATTCAAATGACCTGATTCACGGCATCCCTCTTCATTCATCATACGGATGAGATTACCAAACCAGTCGGCCTCCTCTTCTTTCTGTTCGTCGGTGTACTGAAACTTATCAATATACTCTCGACGAATCACCGGAAGAGAGCAACCATAAGCTCTGATTAAGTCTTCCATCTGCCACATATAAAGAACGTATTCGGCAATGGATTTCTTTCTTATTTCTTTAGCTACAAACACGATATTGAGAGAATAAATAGATTAAACGTTTAATTTTTCTTCCAAGTAAATCGCTACTATCAGTAATGGAACGTATAAAGATTAAATACGGTTCCCAAAAGAATAATAAGCGATACGATAATCACAGCACCGCCGATGATGTGGTTGATAATGCGGAGGCCATTGTCATCAAACTTCGCTCTTACCTTGTCCACGACCCATGTCAATCCGAACCACCAAGTCAAGGCTCCAGTAATAATTGCTAAATAGCCCAGCGTCATCTCAAAAGGATGATTCGGAATCACAAAGGCCAGCTGTGCGAACGTTCCCATGAAAAGGAAGATAATCAACGGGTTGGAGAACGTAAGCAGAAAGGCTGTAATACCATTATGCATCAGTGAGCCTTTTTTGTTACCTGAATTGTGAATTTGCACCGTAGGGTCACTACGCAGACAGTATACCCCAAACAAAAGAAGGACAACACTGCCCGATATCTGAAGCCAGAATTTATTGGTGGGATTCGTAATGAGGTCCATCACGAAACTCATTCCCAAGCCAGTCAGCATGGCATAGATAATGTCACTCAAAGCAGCTCCAACACCTGTGACAAAGCCATACCACCGGCCCTTGCGCAAGGTACGTTGAATACAAAGCACTCCCACCGGTCCCATCGGAGCCGACGCTATGACGCCTATGAGAAATCCTTTCAGGATCATCTCAAGGAAATCGATATGAAATGGTAATGGCATAATCAGTCTGCAAAGTTACTCCATTTTGACAGAAAAGCAAAGGATTTAGACCACATTTTTCATTCTGCGGAGAAGTCTGCCACCATCTTTCGATACATGTTATACAGACGCGTTCTGCTGATATACCCTTGCAATTGGTTGTTGATATTGACAACGGGAAGGAAGTTAGAACCTGTTGTCTCAAAAGTTTTCATCACCTCCTCCATCGGCTCGTTATTGTAAAGAATTGCTGGTACAGGAGTCATAATCTGGTTCACATGGAAACGTTGATAGAGCTCCGTACGGAACATAATATTCCTTATTTTCATAATATCTACTTCACCCAGAAGTCTGTTGTCGCTGTCAAGCACAGGCAAATAACTGGTTTCACTACTACTAATGACATGGATGAGTTTTCCCAGCGTCATGTCAGGAGAAGCACTGGTGTAATCCTTTTCCATAATCGAATCCATGCTCATCAGCGTCAGCACAGACTTGTCGGTATGATGGGTCACAAGCTTGCCTTCTCGAGCCAAACGCATGGCATAGATACTATGAGGTTCGAAAATACTGATTACCATCACACTGACCACTGCAACGATAATGAGAGGTACAAGCAGCTGATAACCACCAGTAATTTCTGCAATGAGAAAGATTCCTGTTAACGGGGCGTGCATTACGCCAGCCATTACGCCAGCCATGCCCATCAACGTAAAGTTCTTCTCTGGCACATACACACCAATTTGTTCCATATTCCAGATACGAGAGAAAAAGAAACCGGCAAAACCACCTACGAATAGTGAGGGGGCAAAAGTTCCTCCGCATCCTCCTGCCCCATTGGTACAAGATGTTGCCACTATCTTTGTCAACATCACCAGTCCGATATAGACAATGAGAATATTAGAATTACCCGAGAAGAGAGAACCGTTCATCACTTGATCCCAATCGGCCTGCGTGCGTCCCTCGAGAAGGATATCCAATGAGTTGTAGCCTTCACCATAAAGAGAAGGGAACAGGAAGATGAGGATACTCAACATCACCGCACCAAGCAACAATTTTCGATAAGGGTAATTTTTCAGCCGTGCAAATACACCCTCACAAGCTGTCATCGTGCGAATGAAATATAGACTCATCAAACCACAGAACACTCCCAGCAATATGGTGGCAGGTATGCGCTGTACACTCCACACCTCGTCGGGATGATAGTTGAAGAGCGTAGCCTGACCAGTAAAGAGATAGGTAAAGACATCAGCTGTGATACTGGAAATAAGGATGGGTACAAGAGATGCCATCGTTAGATCTATCATCAGCACCTCTAAAGTAAAAACCAGTCCTGCAATAGGTGCCTTGAAGATACCGGAGATGGCGGCGGCGGCTCCACATCCCACCATCAACATCAAGGTCTTGTTATCCAAGCGGAATATCTGTCCCAGTGTACTGCCAATGGCAGAACCGGTCAAAACAATTGGAGCCTCTGCTCCAACACTACCTCCAAAACCAATTGTAATGGCAGAAGCGATGACCGAAGACCAGCAATTATGCCGCTTCAGGCGCGACCGCTTCGTAGAAATGGCATACAACACACGAGTTATTCCATGGGAGATGTTATCCCTCACGACATATTTAACAAACAAAGTGGTGAGATAGATGCCGACGGCAGGAAAAACCAAATACAAAAGGTTGGCCGCATCCGTTGCAAAGCCTTCGGTAAGCAAGCGTTGTATCAGCCATATTAAACTGTGAAGCAGATAGGCTGCCACCGAAGCAAGGAAACCGATGCAGAACGCCAATACCATAGTGGTTTGGCGAGTAGTAAGATGGCTATTACTCCAAACTACAAGTTTCTGTACCACCTGCACTAACTCCTTATTATCTTAACTTCGCCAGAGGGACCGAGTTTCACAATGGCACTTGGCTTGTGAGGCTTATGTTCCTGGCGACGGCTCCAGCAGACATAGTCAACACTATCGATAATCTCTTGTGAAATATCGCAAAAGTTCTGAGCTGCTGGTTCACCACTGATGTTGGCACTGGTGCTTACCAAGGCTTTCTGAAAACGATAGCATAGCTCATGAGAGAATGGTTCCTTGGTAATACGAAGAGCTATACTTCCGTCTTCTGCGATAAGATTCGGTGCCAGATTCACGGCACCATCCAGAATTAAAGTCGTAGGCTTCACGACAGCATCGAGAAAATCCCAAGCTATATTAGGAACATTTCGAACATATCGCTGCAATCTTGCATCGGAATCCACCAGGCAGATAAGAGCTTTCGAATCGTCCCTATGCTTTATGTCATACACTCTGGCCACGGCTTCAGCATTGGTGGCATCACAACCTATCCCCCATACTGTGTCAGTAGGATAGAGTATCACGCCGCCCTTGC
Organism: Prevotella sp.; assembly: GCA_050946475.1. Classification (GTDB taxonomy): domain Bacteria; phylum Bacteroidota; class Bacteroidia; order Bacteroidales; family Bacteroidaceae; genus Prevotella. The sequence goes on along the minus strand of JBMNUW010000026.1, from coordinate 9,594 downwards.
GAAGAACTTCGACAGCGTTTTTAATGTCTTCTTCTTGTGTCATTTTTGTTTGCTTATAACGGGGCAAAGATAATGAAAGTTTCCTAACCGTACAAAAAAATCCACTACTTTTCACCGATTCTTCAAATCATTTCGTATCTTTGCAATCGTTAAACGGCCCACAGTTCCTACCTGACTGTATATGGCGGAGAGTTCTCCCCTTTCTGGCCTTTATGACTAAACGAATATCAATTAACATCTAAACTAAACAATAATGAACGAAAAAGAAGTAATCAAGCCTTACGTCATTGGTCTAGACCTTGGAGGCACCAATTCTGTATTCGGAATCGTGGACAGTCGCGGAGAAATTAAAGCTACTACTTCCATAAAGACCAAAGGTTACAGTAATGTGGACGACTATGTGAATGCATCGGTCGAAGCCCTTCAGCTCATTATCGACCAGGTAGGCGGTATTGACCTTATTAAAGGTATGGGTATCGGAGCCCCCAACGGCAATTTTTACAACGGTACCATCGAATATGCTCCCAATCTGGAATGGGCACATAAAAGCGTGGTGCCCCTGGCAGACATGTTCAGCAAGAGATTAGGCATTCCTGTAGGTCTGACAAACGATGCCAATGCTGCTGCTATCGGCGAGATGACCTACGGCGTTGCCCGTGGCATGAAGAACTTCATTGTCATCACACTCGGTACGGGCGTTGGCTCTGGTATCGTAGTCAACGGACAGGTTCTCTATGGAAGCGACGGCTTTGCCGGAGAGCTGGGTCACGTCATTATGCGCCGCGAGAACGGACGTATGTGCGGTTGTGGTCGTAGAGGCTGTCTCGAAGCTTATTGCTCTGCCACCGGTGTAGCTCGTACGGCTGTGGAGTTGCTCAAAACCACAGATGAACCTAGTCTGCTGAGAGAAATGAAGCCCGAGGATATCACTTCTCTCGATGTTTCCATCGCTGCCGAAAAAGGTGATAAACTGGCAAAGAAGATTTACGAATTCACAGGCGAGATGCTTGGCGAAGCTTGCGCTGACTTTGCTGCCTTCTCCTCTCCCGAAGCTTTCATCTTCTTCGGAGGATTAACAAAGGCCGGCGATTTGCTGATGAAGCCCATCATCAAGAGCTATGACGAGCACGTCCTCAAGGTCTTCAAAGGCAAGGCTAAATTCCTCGTCAGCGGTCTTGACGGCTCTTCAGCTGCCGTTCTTGGCGCATCTGCTGTAGGATGGGAACTGTAAAGACTTGCCACGGTCTCCTTAAAACCAGAAAGGAGCTAAATGCAATACAACAAAAGACATACTTATTGTCTAACCAGTGGATGATAGTTATTTGATAAACAACAATTTATCAAAATAGAGTATAGAATATTCTATCATTCACATATGTAGAAATGAAAACAGGCTGCTGGAACAATTCCAACAGCCTGTTTTTTTCGTATATGGCATTCAGTAGTGAATAATCGCTAATTTGTTCTTACATGTTTATTTCTTCATATAAGGATCTGTTCCCAAAACTGTCTTGGCCAACCGTTTCGTCTTATTGCGCAGGGCTTCCATGTTGCAATCCAGGTCGTCGTAACAGAGCACTACACCCATTCGACGTCCGACATGTGCATCGGGCTTAGAAAAAATCCTGACGCGGGCTCGATCTTCCGAACATACTTCTTCAAGATGATAATCCAGCGGTTCATGACTCTCTACCGGCGAAAGTACAACAGCTGAAGCCCCAGCATGCTCAAGATGAATGGCAGGAATAGGCAGCCCCATTACAGCCCTGAAGTGCAACTCAAACTCACTCAAGTTCGTTGAGTGACTGAGCGTCACCATGCCAGTATCATGCGGACGTGGTGAGAGTTCAGAGAATATCACTTCACCCTGCTTTGTCAAAAAGAACTCAACACCCCAAAGGCCATAACCTGTCAATGCCTTAGTGACTGTTGCAGCCATTTGTTGTGCCTTGGCAAGTGCATCACTACTGATAGCATAAGGCTGCCAACTCTCCCGGTAATCACCGCCTTTCTGCACATGTCCGATTGGCGGACAAAAGAGAGTGGGACCATTCTTCTGCGTAACAGTGAGAAGAGTGAATTCGGAATCAAAATCAATGAATTCCTCAATGATAACTTCCTTCACGTCACCTCTTCCTTCCTCCATAGCCTCACGGAAAGCCTCACGCAATTCGTCGTCGTTGTGAACGTAGCTCTGTCCATGGCCACTCGAGCTCATCAAGGGTTTAACCACACACGGAAAACCAATTTCATCAGCAGCACGTTTAAACTCATCGAAAGTCTTGGCATAAAAATATCGCGCCGTCCGCAAGCCCAGTTCCTTAGCTGCAAGGTCACGTATGGCACGTCTGTTCATCGTATAATTTACGGCTCTGGCTGATGGTACTACCTGTATGCCTTTTTTTTCGAATTCAAAGAGACGCTCTGTACGAATAGCCTCTATCTCAGGCACAATAATATCTGGATGATGTTTTTCAACTGCAGCGACAAGGGCATCGCCGTCAAGCATTGAAAACACCTCTCGTTCGTCAGACACCTGCATGGCTGGAGCATTGTCGTATCGGTCACAGGCTATCACATACTGACCTGCACGTTTTGCAGCAATGGCGAATTCACGTCCCAGCTCTCCGGAGCCTAATAGCATTATCTTCTTCATATTCTCATTCAATTTTTAATATATATTCTCACCCTTGCAATCTATCATGTATGACGGGGCTTCATGAATGTTATTTTCCTCCTATCAACTGCCATTCGGGAGTAATTGCAATTTGACGGAGATTTTTCTCTATGTGACGCTGTGTCTCCTCCAACGTAATGCCGTGGCGACGGGCAATTTCCTCCAATGGCAGCTTTTCTGTTCCTAAAATGCCATAATATTCGGCAAGGATGTCTCCTTCTCCAGGAGGAAGCAAAAACAGCAGATTGCGTATATAGCCCTCCATTTTCCTGTTGTGCAACGTATGGAGACTTCCCATTCGCGTTAAATAGCTGTCAAGTTGCTTAGAGAGTACGTCCATGACGGTCCTTTCCGTACATTATGTCGTAGTACTTCTGATAATCACCACTCGTCACCTCTTCTATCCATTTCTGGTTATCAAGGTTCCATCTTATAGTTTTCACGATACCGTCGGCAAATTTCGTCTCAGGATACCATCCCAGTTCATTCTTAATTTTCGTCGGGTCAATGGCATAGCGGGCGTCATGTCCCAACCGGTCAGCCACATGCGTAATAAGCGAATCATTAATCCAGGAAATGTCTATGTCACCATTCTCGTCGCGAACCTGTTTCTTGAGCACCTTACGTAACGACTTATCCGCAGCCATCATGTCATGTATGGTCTTGATAGTGAGCTTCACAATATCGATATTCTTCATTTCGTTATGTCCGCCCACATTATATATCTGACCTTCTCGGCCTTCTCTTACAACAAGATCAATGGCTTTGCAGTGATCCTCGACATAGAGCCAGTCGCGTACGTTTAGTCCCTCGCCATAAACCGGGAGTTGCTTTCCAGCCAAGATATTATTGATAATAAGTGGTATAAGTTTTTCCGGGAAATGATAGGGGCCGTAATTGTTGGAGCAACGAGTAATAGACACAGGAGCATGATAAGTGTCGTGATAAGCCATCACAAAAAGATCAGCCGATGTCTTCGATGCTGAATAAGGGCTGTGAGGACAAAGAGGAGTTTGTTCCGTAAAATAACCTTCCGGACCAAGAGAACCGTATACCTCATCGGTAGATACCTGATGGAATCGCTTGCCAGGCTTCCATGTGGGATAGCCTTGTTCATCCTTCCCCGTAACCCATGCGCGGCGGGCTGCATCAAGTAAGTTCTGAGTGCCAAGAATGTTAACACTTAGAAAAAGCTGCGGATCCTCGATAGAACGGTCCACATGACTTTCGGCCGCAAAATTTACTACATAGTCGATGTCGTTCTCGGCAAAAAGCTTGTCAGCAAGAGCCCTGTCGCGTATGTCACCTTTCACGAAGACACAGCGTTTGCCATCGATGTCATCCTTAATAGTTCCGAGATTGCCGGCATAAGTTAGAGCATCGAGCACGATAATCTTAATGTCCTGATTTGCATACTTCTTGTGGAGAAGATACTTGATGAAGTTGGAGCCGATGAAGCCGGCTGCACCAGTTACTAAGTAAGTTTTCATCTTGTCCTGTCTATTTAATGATTAATATTTCCATTATTGATTGCACTCTCCTCCACTCTTTTCACGTGAAGCCGTTCCGTCTATGAACGGCAAAAGGAGATTAATTATTAAGGCTCACATTCTTCTACGGTTCTGCCCGAGTTTCACCACTTCACAATCTCTCATATTCTTTCCGTCTATAATGAGTCTTACGAGAGTACGCTCTCTGTGCCAGCCTGTCATTCCGGCAGCTCCCGGGTTGATGTGTAACAGTCCCAATGACTTGTCATACATCACTTTGAGGATATGAGAATGTCCTGTAACAAAGAGATTAGGAGGCGAAGCAACCAAGCGCTCATAGATTGACCTGTCATAACGACCGGGATAGCCGCCAATATGCTTGATAAGGACGTCTACTTCTTCACATTTGAAACGAAGAATCTCCGGATAGCGAAGACGCAAATCGCCGCCGTCACAGTTGCCACAGACCGCACGAAACCTTGGGGACATAGCCTCGAAACGATCGGCAAGTTCTGTAGTACCGATGTCTCCCGCATGCCATATTTCGTCACATCCGCCGAGCCAGTTTTCATAGGTGTCGTCCCAGTAACCGTGTGTATCACTTATGATGCCTATCTTTTTCATTTGAACTTCTCTCTGACGAAGGAAGCAATGAATTTCTCTGTTCCTTCCAGTCCCAGGATAGAAGAGTCAATGCAGAGATCATAACTTTCCGCTGCCCCCCATTCCTTTCCAGTATAATAATTATAATAAGAGGCACGATCCTCCTCTTTTTCCTTTATATACTTAGCAGCTGCATTTTCCGATATGCTTTGACGTTCAGCCACACGTTTCACGCGTACATCAAGTGGTGAAGTGATGAATAAGCGCAACATGTCCTTACGATTTCTTAGTACATAGTCGGCAGTCCGGCCAACAAAGACGCAACTTCCCTCGTCAGCAGCTTTCTGAATCACCTCACTTTGCAACCGATAAAGATTTTCATCGGATATGTCATTATGAAAGAAATTGCTGTCTGATACGAAAGGTACGTGCAGATGCGTCAAAGTCTTGAAAAAACCTTTCTGCTCGTCATTCTTCTCGAAAATAGTTTCGGAGAAACCACTTTCCTTAGCAGCCAAATAGAGCAATTCCCTGTCATAAAGTTTGCAACCTAAGTCTTCGGCCAGCATTCGAGCAAGGGTAAGCCCTCCGCTGCCTACCTGTCGACCCAGACTAATAATGATATGATTATGATTTTCCATTGTTCAGTTCTTGGTGTTTACGTTTAAAGATTCGCATGTATCTGACCATCATCCATGTTGTAGCTATGGATGCCAGTAAATCGGCCGAAGGAAGTGATGCCCATACTCCTTTAAGATTGAAGAATAAGGGGAGCACTGTAAGCAGGGGAACAAGAAAGAGTAGTTGTCGAGAAAGAGATAGAAAAATGCTGATTTTCACCTTACCAATACACTGGAAAAAATTGGTTATCACCATCTGATAGCCGACAATAGGGAACATCAGTGTAAGGATTCGTAGTCCATCAATGGAATAAGAAATGAGCTGCGAGTCTGTAGTAAACAGACGAACACAATAATAAGGTGCCAGCAGAGCGATAAGCCACCCCACAACCATTACAGTAGTTGCGGCTATTATCGTACTCTTAAGAACCCCCATCAGCCTGTCGAATTTCTCTGCTCCGTAATTATAGCCGGCAATGGGTTGCATACCTTGATTCAGGCCCATAACAATCATCAAAAAGATAAAGGCTATCTTATTGGCGATTCCATAGGCACCCACTGCCAAGTCTCCACCGTAACGTACAAGCTGATTGTTGATTAATATCACAACTACACACGAACAGGCATTCATGCAAAATGGAGAAACGCCAATGCCCAAGATGTTTCGGACGATGCTACGATTCAACTTGTAAATACCCCGACGCAAATGGAGCAACTGACGTCGGTCTGTCAGAAGACGTAATTGATAAATAAGTGCTATCAATTGCGCAAGGATAGTAGCAATAGCCGCTCCCCGAATACCAAGATTTAATCCCCAAGGATAAATGAAAATGGGGTCAAGCACAGTATTCACCACTACTGTGAAAATGGTGGCATTCATCGCCTGCCGTGGTTTAGACGTTGCTCTCAACACGGAATTCATGCCGAGATAAGTATGAGTCACGACATTGCCTGCAAGAATTATCACCATGTAATCCCGCGCATACGGCAGTGTAGCATCACTTGCTCCGAAAAAACGCAGGATAGGGTCTAATAACAACAGACAGATTACTGATAAAGATATACCTACCAGCAGATTGAGCGTCATCGTATTCCCCAGAATATGCTCTGCTGTATCATAGTCCTTTTGACCCAGCTTTACCGAAATATAGGTCGACGAACCCACGCCAATAGCAGCTCCGAAGGCTCCCGTAAGGTTCATAAACGGAAAAGTAATAGCTAATCCTGAAATAGCAATAGGACCCACCCCCTGCCCAATGAAAATGGAATCCACCATGTTGTAAAGCGATGAGGCCAACATAGCGACAATAGCAGGAAGGGCATACTGCCAAAGCAGTGCACCGACGGGTTTGGTACCCAATTCCAGAGTTGCTTTCTTATTATCCATAGGTGATGCAAAAGTACAAAATTTCATTCGCTTTCTTGCTATATTCCCCTCTTTTTACATATTTTTGCCTCGTTTGCCGAATTATTACCTGAATTACAGGTTCAAAGCAGAAACTGCTGATAGCACATGGCAAGGAAATTTAGCAGAAAGAAATCGCCAAGGATATATAGACAGGAACAAAACTTATCTCTTTGCCTTCTCTAAATTTGTGAATTGATTGTTGCTGCCCTTACCCGACTCAATGTCTCTGGCGTCATCTGAAGATAACTGGCAATATAAACCAAAGGCGCACGGAGCACCACCTGCGGCATGAGTTTACAAAGCTTGAGATAACGGTCCTGAGCTGTTTCAAAGCGCAAAAGATCCGCTTTAACCTGAGACAGTATCAAGCTCTCTTCCAGTATTTTACGATAAAGTATCTGTATGTTTACATTGTGAAGAGCTACCTGTTCCAACTTATGCTTGGGCATAGCATATATCAAAGCTGGTTCAAGGGCCTCAACCTGAAGAATTGTTGGCTCTTCCTTGAAAAGGCTCTCAATACACATCACAATACCACCTTCGGTTGTCATATGTTCAGTGAGTTCCTTTCCCTTTTTTATATAGAATTGTCTGATGAGACCTTTCGCAACATACATGATGTTTTCGCACACTTCTCCCTTAGCAAGAATCGTCTCGCCTTTGGAAAATTTCATGGGCACCAAAATGCTCTCGAGTGTATCGAGTTCGTCGTGTGTCATGGTGCTGTACTTACGAGCCAACTCTCTGGCTACGTCTCGTGTTGTACTCAAAATTTCTTTCATTGTCTTTCTCTCCCTTCTATCTTTAACATGTTAGTAGACTGTTTGTTTCGAAACAGATGCCAAATCAATCAAGCTTCAGTACCGCAAGGAAAGCTTTCTGCGGCACTTCCACGTTGCCAATCTGTTTCATCCGTTTTTTCCCTCGTTTTTGCTTTTCCAACAATTTACGCTTCCGACTGACATCACCTCCATAACATTTTGCCAACACGTCCTTACGCACTTGTTTCACCGTCTCTCGCGCTACAATCTTAGCACCGATAGCAGCTTGTATTGCAATGTCAAACTGCTGACGGGGAATAAGTTCCTTGAGCTTTTCACACATTCTTCTACCTAGTGCGACAGCATTGTCCTGATGCGTCAGTGTAGAAAGTGCATCCACCGGTTCACCATTAAGCAAGATATCTAACTTCGCTAATTTCGACGGACGATAAGAGTCTATGTGATAGTCGAATGAAGCATAACCTTTAGAGATAGACTTCAACTTGTCGTAAAAGTCTATCACTATTTCTCCTAAAGGAAGATTGAAGGTAAGTTCCAGTCGATTGCCTGATACATATTGCTGATTAACGAGTTCACCTCGTTTATCGAGGCACAACTTCACAATAGGTCCCATGAAATTGGCAGCCGTGATGATAGAGGCCTTGATATAAGGTTCCTCTATATGGTCTATCATCGTCTGGTCGGGCAATCCAGAGGGATTGTGGACTTCCTTGCAACCACCCTGTTTGTCATAGACCATATACGATACATTGGGCACGGTAGTAATGACATCCATATTGAACTCGCGGTCTAATCGCTCCTGCACAATCTCCATGTGGAGCAGACCTAAGAAGCCACAGCGGAAACCGAAGCCAAGTGCGACCGACGATTCCGGCTGGAAAGTAAGGGACGCATCATTGAGCTGCAGCTTTTCCAGCGAAGCGCGAAGATTCTCATATTCACTCGGGTCAATCGGATAAACACCGGCGAAGACCATAGGCTTCACCTCTTGAAATCCGGAAATGGCTTCTTCACAAGGATCGTCCACGTGAGTGATGGTATCGCCCACCTTCACCTCCGTAGCTTTTTTAATGCCACTTATGATATAGCCAACTTCTCCCGTGGAAAGTTCCTTGCGAGGTTGCATATCCATTTTAAGAACTCCCACCTCATCGACATCATATTCAATACCCGTATTAAAGAATTTCACCTTGTCGCCTTTCCTGATCACCCCATTCTCAACTTTGCAAAGCACGATAACTCCGCGAAACGAGTTATAAAGAGAATCGAAGATAAGAGCTTGTAGAGGCTTCTCGGGATTGCCTACGGGTGCGGGTATACGCTCTACTACAGCCTTAAGAATACTGGGCACACCTTCACCTGTCTTGGCACTGGCGCGGATAATGTCTTTTCGGTCACAGCCTATCAAGTCCACTATTTCGTCCTCTACCTCATCAGGCATGGCGTTGGGCATATCAATCTTGTTGATAATCGGAATTATTTCCAGATTATGATCGATTGCCATATATAAATTGGAAATGGTCTGAGCCTGAACGCCCTGAGTAGCATCCACTACCAACAAGGCACCCTCACAGGCAGCGATACTGCGGTTGACCTCATAGCTGAAATCCACGTGTCCCGGAGTGTCAATCAGATTCAGAATATAGTTTGTACCGTCAAGCGCATATTCCATCTGGATGGCGTGACTCTTGATAGTAATGCCACGCTCCCGCTCCAAATCCATGTTGTCCAGCATCTGCCCTTCGGTAATCTGCACCGTCTTCGTATATTCCAAAAGACGGTCAGCCAGCGTGGATTTGCCGTGATCGATATGTGCGATGATGCAAAAATTTCTAATATTCTCCATTTGTCACTACACTTTGTTGCAAAGTTAATAAAAAAGATTGGAGAAAGTCTCTCCTTATACAAAATATTTTTCTTTGTCGTCATATTTCCTGTCATTCCTAAATTTCGAAGTTTCATCTGATAACGTTTGTAGCTTCTAATTAACCAATACCTTACACTTTGCATTTAA
>JBMNUW010000025.1:0-27062 GCA_050946475.1 Prevotella sp. | reverse complement strand
ATTCATGCTTATAGAGATTTTTTTCACACTCTTACATGTTTATTGAATATGATATGTATGATAGAGGCATTTCAATTTATAATCGAAATTAATGTTCAATCGTGTAATACATTCAATTATAAATAGGACAGAAATAGAATTATAAATTAGGCTTTAAACTATTATCATATAAAGACGGAGAGTCGTCAACCAAATCCAATTAATTACAATTATTTACGATATGCTCAAATAGAAAAAACGTTCCTCATTTGAGGAATACAGGCAGCTCAATTGAGGAACGTTTTTTATAGTCGGGCGACATCGGAATTCTCGGGAGTCATTTATGCCCATACAGTGACAACTCATAAATGATGCGGAATAATCTCAAGAACGACGCTTCTTCACCTTATATTGTCACTTCTCATTCGACATTTGTTTGTCGTACTGCCAGACAGACTTGCCGCCTGCGAATCTGTATGTCACGGTAAACTGGATGTAGTTTTTCGACTTGCCGCACTCGTTGGAAAAGTTGTAGCTCACTAGGGCAGGGGAGTTCTTCCTGGTCTTGTTGCCGACGGAGAAGACATTGAACATGTTTGAGTAGGTAAGTTCCATTGAGAGGCGTTCCCCAAGGAAAAATTTTCGAATGTAGAGAATTGGCATCTCGCTCTCATTCATGGTGGTCTCCTGCGGGCCGATATACGAGTCCCTGTTCCTTCTCAGCATCACCATGAAGTAGGCATCCCATTTATTACAGTAATAGCTCAGTGATGTAGAAAGGTAGTAGGCGTAGACATGATTGTGGTATTCATGATAGCTGGAAACCAGCTTGTCTACTTTAGCGTCAAACTTGAATACGAAGTCGCGCAGGAACCGCTTTGTCATCGAACACGAAGCCCACCAGTCAGTGAAGTGGGTGTTCTGCGTGGTTGTGGCGGCATAGGTGCCCTCCGTATCGTCGGACAGCTTTCCTTCCCGCATCTCCGTGATGCTGCAGAAAGCCTTGGGAGCCACTCTTACACCGCACTGAACATTGTAGCAGTGGACGAAGTCGGCCCAGAAGCGCATATCGTGCACCACGCCCGTCTTCAGTCCGGGGTTGCCGCCCACCCAAATGAGTGAGTCGGTGAAGTAGCCGTAGGAACTCGACGCTGACTGGTTGGGATACTCAATGTTGCAGTTGTAGTTGAGCCGCAGCCAGTTGCCTTTGTTGCCGTATCTGTGGAAGAACATGAATTGTCCGCCGAAAGGATGATCGTGGTATACAGTCCCGTTCGATTTCTCCCTCACCAGCTCTGCCCATCCGCTGAGTGAGATCCTCGTGTTGGGCGTGAAATCGTAGGAGGATAAGGCGAACTGATTGCGCACATAGTGGTTCCGGTTCAGTTTTTCGTCCGTGTCAAGGTTGCGGCGAAGATAGGCTTTGTAGGTCATCAAGTAGGATGCTGCAAGGTTCAGTTTGTCATGGAACAGCGTTGTCTGTCCGCCCAGCGCATATCTGAAATATTGCATCCGGTTCTGAAATATTGCATCCGGTCCTTGAAGTGGTTGTTAAGGCTGTAGCCCGTTGACCTGTGGCTGTCGCTGCGGCTCTTAGACGGATTATAGCGGTAGTTGATGAAGGTGTTCCATTTCACTTTCCTTGAGTAGTCACGGTAGTAGGCGCCGACGGCATGCTCAGTGTTTCTGTTATGATTTCTGTTATCATATTCCACCGTCTCGACAGGCTTCTGTTCGTCATCATACGTACGTTCTATCTGATAGTTGTCGTAGTTATTGCTACTTGACGGATAGAAAGAGTAGGACAGTGAGAAAGAGCGCGTCTTGCTGATGGTATAGTCGATGCTGGTAGAGACCGAGGTGTAGCGGCTGAAATAGGTATGTATCTTTTTGTCATTGTCAGGTGGCAGTGTCCGTTCCGTGAATTTGTGAAAGGGGTACTTGTTCTCCCAGTAGTAATCGCCGCTGCTCTGGTTGAATCCGTTTCCCAAACCAATGTAGAAGTTCCATTTATCCTTCACCCAGGAGTAATTGCCTCCTACGTGGTAGTGGCTGAACTTTTTTCCGTCATTCTTGTTCAACTTGAAGTCCGTCCTGCCCAGCACCAGACCTTCATAACCTTCATAGTGTTCCTTGCGGTGAAGGTTGATGAGCACGTCGTAGCCTCGGTAAAGCCCCTGTGGATGGTCGATAATCTCCACTCTGTCGAAGCGAATGTGCTGGATGTTCTTAAGTAGGACAAGTCCTTTTTCACACTGTCCACTAACAATATAATGTTCGTGGAGTTGTTGTAGGTCAGTTCGCCCGTGGCATAGTTGTAGAAGAAGTTGGGCAGATTGCCCAGCAAGTCTATCGTAGAGACAGCTCCCCGCCGCATCTCCTTCGTAAAGAAAATTTTGGTACGGTCGCCTTTCTGAGTGACAGGGCTGGCATTTACCGTCATCTCTTTTAGTTGCATGTTTTTCTGTATGGAGCTGTCGGCTGGTGCTACGGATGAGATGCTGTCTTTCAATGAATCCTCGGGCTGTACTTGGGCAGAAGCACCCAGGACACCAGCCAGCAGCATGATAAGTACCAACATGAGGGATGTAAGATATGACTCATCCGCTGATTTGTCTTTTTCCATCCCATAGTTGAAATTCTTTTCCATTTTACAGCAATTTATGTTTTCAGGTCACAGATATATTAATATTGTAAAGGGTAACTATTTCAGATTGTCTATTGCCATATAGAGGATGCGCTGTCTGTATTTGTCCTTCTCCTTCGCCGCGAGTTCCTGCAAACCGACTATCCACGTCTTTTTCAGTTCGGGCAGGTCCTTCAGCGCCTCTTTTTTCTGTGTGAGTTCATAGATATTGTTTGCCAAAGTCGTCAGGTAGGAGTCAGACTTATAATATATCTGACCACTCCTATACATATTATAATAGGATCCGAATCTCTTGTTCAGCTTTGCGGACAGCGATTCCTTATTGCCATAGATGGATTCCATCTTCTCCAGGTCGCTCGTCATTTTCTGGGCTTCCTCATTTATTTCCTGACCGATGACATTCATGCTGTCACCAAGAATGTTCATCCGCTCGCCCAGTTTATTCATCTTTTCACTGTTTTCTATAGGGTCCTTCGCCAAGTCACTCATCTGTTGGCCCATTAAGCTCATTTTCTTATTCATTCTCTGCATATTAGCCTGCAGATCCTTGTAACGCTTCGTCATCATAGAACTGGAAATAGCCGAACTGTCGAAGTCAAGTTTATTCAACGTCTTGCCATCGAAATCGTACAGTTCAATGGTTCTTTTCTGACGGCTTCTCTCTTTCTTAGGGTCTATGGAGTAGACGCGGTATATTTCACCCTTTATCTTATTCTTAGCCTCATTATAATAGGTCAGCACATAGGCCCACCGGTAGTGAGGATTCGCTTTGTCACGGAAGAACAATACCTGATAATTTTTGTAATTCTTGGTTCCGAACTGGATGTTAGAGCGAAATCCGTCAAGGTCTACAATGACGGTGTTATCGTTGGACTGCATCGCCGGTTTGGTGAAGACGGTGTAGGCTGCAGCCACGTCCTTGCTGAATGCATTGGTCAGAGCCTCAATTTGTTTGCACTCCTTCTTTTTCAAGGTGAACGAGTAGCAGGAATACTCAAAACGGTGCTTGCCGCCGAGGGTGTCGTCGTTGACCGTCTTGTCCAGTGATACTATCTTATATTCATTATTGGGTGAGCTGACGAAGTTGTTGATGGCCTGCTCCACCGCCGTCTGCGCGTTGCCGTTAAGGGGCAGCAAAAAAAGTGCTACGGCTAAGTACAGAATGTTATATTTCCTCATAGCTAAATATATTTTATATCTAAATTTTTATGTTAATATGTTATATCTTCTTCCTCGCTTCTCTCTTCACGGTAGAGATCGGCATCGAGACACATCTGTTGATATCTTTCGATGGAGTCTACCTGTTGCTCCAAGAGATAAGCATAGATTTGCTGTTTCATCAATTCATTGTTTACATCCATCGTTGCTTGATGCGACAACGAATCCATCTCCGCTTGCGCGACGTAAGTTTCGGGGCGGACCAGCGACCGACGGAATCGCCGGTAGCGATTCATGGGCTTCTTCCTCCGAGCACTTCTTTTGAGCTTATTGTCCAAAGAATCTGCTCTTTCTGTCTGACTTCGCGACTGGGCGGTGGTGTCGGCTATGCTGGCATCCCTACCTACGGAAGTTCTGTTGTCAGCAGGACTTTGCTGGGTTTCGGGAACCGATGTCGTTGCCACTTCCTGTCGGTCAACAGCCGAGGTGTCTGCCGACTGACGGCCTGTGAACAGCACGATGAGCAGTGCCACAGCTGCAGCAGCGGAAATCCAGCCAATGAGATAACGTTTGCGACGAATCGACTTGAAATCAGACAGTGATTGTTCTTCAATCTTTTTTGATTCCGCCTTCGACATCGGCTCCGGCGTCGCTTTGGCGTCTGTCTTCTCGTCAGCTTCTTCTTTATCCAAGATGCCCGGTGTGGCTGGCATTCCGTCGTCCAGCCAGGCGAACATCTCTTTATAGGCAGCCCATTCTTCTGGCACCTCGTGAGTGCTGAACCACTCTGCCAGTTGTCGTTCCTCATCTGGAGAGGTGAGCCCCTCCATATACCGATTGATAAGCTGTTGTATCTTCTGTTCTTTCATTTTTTCATCCTCCTTTTAATGTCGTTCAGCAATTTATGTCGAGCTTTGGAAAGCAGAGAGGCCGTTGATGCTACAGTGATGCCGAGAATTGCTGCTATTTCCTCGTTGGTCTTTCCTTCCTTTTGCCGTAGCCGCAGAATTTGATATTCGGTAGAGGGCAGTTGGCGCAGCCGTTTTTCCAGCCATTGCATGTTGTCCTCATGTTCCGCCATCTTGTCGGGTTGTGGCTGAGAGTCTTCCACAGAACGGAGTGCGTCAATGCCGACCGTCCGTCGCTGTCGTCGCCACAAGTCGACCGCCCTATGACGGGCCACCACCGCAGCCAACTTCGTCAAACGGGTCCCGTCGGGCAAGTCATCGTGCAAGGTCCAGAGTCTGAGCATGGTGTCCTGCACCACGTCAGCCGAGGCGTCCTCTGCCATACCGAAACGGCGGCATACATTGCATGCCACTTCGTTGGCTTCTCGAACTTGTTGCTCAAACTCTTTTTGGTTCATATCAAAACTTTTTTCATTGGTATAACGCAAGAATGAACCGAAACTTAACGAAGTTAACACAGGTTAACACTTTTGCGGTTTAAAATAATCGGCTCGGCGAATAAAACAAACCATCGAAGGTCTTCTATCCCGTACCTTTGGGTACTTTATCAACAATAAGCAAGGCGAGAGCCGCACTGTGTACTTCTGAAGATGGCTGATAATCAACACTGTTAGTTCCCTCCATAAAAGACATCTCAGTTACACGAAAAACATCTTAGTCGATAATTACGTATCTCTATATTATTGATGATGTTATCCCACAGGCATTAGCAACATTGCAGAGTCAGTCTTTGCCGGACCTCTCATAAATGTTTATATGAAACTTATAAGATTTTTGCGAACCTTATTGTGCATCACCATATTAACTTCATGCCAAATCAAAAAAGGTTCTCATATTTGGAAAGTTCGTATATAATTGTTATTTTTGCCTTGTTGGGTTAGTGTATTATCTGATGTGTTTTGCACCACTAATTCAAATGGAATTTACGACATGGCAAGATACTTGGCAATTTATTGTTGAGCAAGAACTTATCAATGTTGTCAATATCACAGATGTACGGAATTAAGGGATTATTAATTTGTTGGAAAATAAAAAGAATCATTGTTATTGACGGCGGTCCACGAAAGAATGCCAATACAGCCGCGCTCATAGAAAAATTTACTGAAGGAGTAAAGAGTAAGGATGAAACGATTGAGGTAAAGCATATCCGTCTTTACGATATTGATTATCATGGATGTAGGTCATGTCTGGCTTGCAAGCTAAAGAAATCTAAGAGTCCCACGGTATGTAGTTTTAAGGACGGTATTACGCCTGTGCTCCAAGAGTGTCAGGAAGCTGACGGACTGGTTTTTGCATCACCGATATACTTTGGCGATGTAACGGCACAGTTACATGCGTTCATGGAAAGGCTTTTCTTCCCATGGTTTTCCTATGATAATAATGGTGTAATGACTCCTAAACGTCGGCCCACGGCAGTCATCTATACAATGAATTCCTCCAAGGAACAACGTTACAAGATAGGAACTGCTATAGACCGTTTCAATGGCTTTATTGAAGCTTTCTTACAGAAACCGGAGTCAGTGGAGGCATACAACACTGTGCAAGTGAAGAACTATGACATGTATGCAATGACACTTAGTAATCCTGCCTTTAGACATGCATACCGCGAAGAGTATTGGGCAGAAGACCTGCAGAAAGCCTTTGAAGCAGGTGTGCAAATGGTGGCGGAAATTAGATAGAACGATTAATACTATCTGCCCTGATATTTGTCAATAATTGTTACATTAAGTAGGCTTTATAGCTGAAGGGGAATCTTCTTTTATTCTTGGAGCTTCTCAATATTCTCATTACATTTACATACGTAAGAAATACGAGGTCATGTATATCTCTATATGGGGCAATACCTCGGTGAGGCTGAGATGCTGCTGTTCGTAATCCAAGGATGTGTGCACGTTGGAGACACAAGACTGATGCACATGCCTATGATGACGATACCTCTGCTAAACGGATATGAAGGATAGATATTTGTTCGGATGCCGGAAGTTTTTTATCAATTGCGAGAAAGTGTCAGATTCCATCACTGGGGGAACTATTCTAATAAAATAAAAATATGTATAGAAAAGATACGACAGTATACTAATCTGGGAACACTTGGACTCAGACCGTGGAAGCTACACGAAGAGAGGATAAAAATAACACGGACAAGTTTAAGAAGTTGTGAATAAGGCACTTTTGAAAGAATTTATGCCTAAAAAGTTGAAAAAATAGGCTATAAATTTCCTTAACCCGCAAAAAACTCGTATATTTGCAAGCCAATTAAGAATAAGGAACAAAATTATAAACAACAAATAGATAAAAAACAAATAATTTGTCATGACGAAAGCAGAAATCATCAGTCAGATTATAGACCAGACAGGTCTCCCCAAAAAGGACGTGGCCGTGTGCGTGGAGAGTTTCATGCAATGTGTTAAG
This sequence comes from Prevotella sp., assembly GCA_050946475.1. Classification (GTDB taxonomy): domain Bacteria; phylum Bacteroidota; class Bacteroidia; order Bacteroidales; family Bacteroidaceae; genus Prevotella. Next base: position 19,898 of record JBMNUW010000025.1, on the reverse strand, counting down.
CGTTGTATGCTCGACAAGAAAGAAAATGTCTATCTCCGCGGCTTCGGCAGCTTCATCATCAAGCACCGCGCAGCTAAGACAGCACGCGATATCGGTAAGAACACCACTATGACTATCCCCGCCCACGACCTTCCCAGTTTTAAACCCGCCAAGGCTTTCGTGGATGAGATGAAAGGCACAAACAAATAAAATTTATTATAACAACATTATTTAATTATTTAAAGCTATGCCAAACGGTAAGAAAAAGAAGGGCCACAAGATGGCCACGCATAAGCGTAAAAAGAGATTACGTAAGAACAGACATAAGAGCAAGTAAGCCTTGACGGCTGTTCTGTTAAAGGGGCTTGCCCTTGAAGGTCTTGCCCCTTTAATTTAATTTGCAAAAAAGAAAGATGACAAGTGAGCTAGTAATCGACGTTAAACCGAAAGAAATTTCTATTGCGCTGCTCGAAGACAAGCGACTGGTAGAATACCAGAACGAGGCGCGGTCTGAAAATTTTTCGGTGGGAAACATCTACATCGCGAAGGTGAAGAAACTCATGCCGGGTCTCAATGCCTGTTTTGTCGATGTGGGTTATGAGCGCGACGCTTTCTTGCATTATCTTGACCTTGGAACTCAATTTAACTCCTACGCCAAATACCTTAAGCAGGTAGAAAGCGACCGAAAGAAACTTTTCCCTTTCGAGAAAGCAACAAGACTGCCTGACCTTAAAAAGGACAGCAGTATACAGAATACGCTTTCCGTGGGACAAGAGGTGCTGGTGCAGATTGTAAAAGAACCTATCTCCACCAAGGGACCCCGATTGACAAGCGAACTCAGTTTCGCCGGCCGTTTTCTCGTTTTAATGCCCTTTGGCGACAAAGTCTCCGTTTCAACGAAGATTAAAAGCGGGGAGGAAAGAGCTCGACTAAAACAACTCATCCACAGCATCAAACCCAAAAACTGCGGTATTATCGTCAGAACCGTAGCCGAAGGAAAGCGAGTGGCGGAATTAGACGCTGAACTGAAAATTCTCATGAAGAGATGGAAAGACGCCATCGTGAAGGTTCAGAAAACACAACACCGCCCGCAACTCGTCTACGAGGAGACAGGAAGAGCCGTCGGCATGTTGCGCGACCTCTTCAACCCCAGTTACGAAAACATCCACGTGAACGACAAGGAAGTCTATGACGAAGTGAAAAACTACGTCGGACTCATCGCCCCTGACAAAGTCGACATCGTGAAGCTCTACACTGGCAAAGTACCTATCTTCGACAACTTCAATGTGACGAAGCAGGTGAAATCAAGTTTCGGGAAGACCGTGAACTATGCCCACGGCGCTTATCTTATTATTGAGCATACCGAAGCTATGCATGTAGTGGATGTGAACAGCGGCAACCGCTCGAAAAACGAAAAAGGACAGGAAGCCACGGCTTTAGAGACAAACCTCGGTGCCGCGGACGAACTGGCAAGACAACTGCGACTACGTGATATGGGAGGAATCATCGTAGTAGACTTTATCGACATGAAACTTGCCGAAGACAGGCAAATGCTCTATGAGCGCATGTGCAAGGACATGCAGAAGGATAGAGCCAGACATAACATTCTGCCATTGAGCAAGTTTGGACTAATGCAGATTACTCGCCAGCGCGTAAGACCCGCTATGGATGTCAACGTGGAAGAAACCTGCCCAACCTGTAACGGTACAGGAAAAATACGGTCGAGCATTCTCTTCACTGATCAACTGGAAGGGAAAATTGACAAACTGGTCAACAAGATTGGCGTCAAGAAATTCTATCTACACGTCCATCCTTACGTGGCTGCCTACATCAATCAGGGTGTAGTTTCCCTGAAGAGACGATGGCAATTAAAGTATGGATTCGGAGTGAGGGTCATTCCTTCTCAGAAACTCGCCTTTTTGCAATATGAATTTTATGATGCAAAAGGGCAGTTCATAGACATGAAAGAAGAATTCGACTCTAAGTAAAAACTTTAATTGAGCAGGAACCTGCAAGTCACGAGACTTCGGTTCCTGCTCTTTTTATATGCAAAAACAGGCAACTGAAACGCTAATTGAGAGCTTCCGGTTGCCTGTTTTTTTATTGTCTTTGGCTTATTACTTGTCGTTGTCCTTATTGGAACTGAACGGACGCTGAACCACTTTGTAGCGGATGCGGAAGGCATGCTTCTGTTCATTCCAATTGGTGCCGAGCAATATGAACTTACCTATCTGTGCAGTGGAGCGCACGTGACGACCCACGCAAGGACATACATCAAAGTCACCGATGTGTACCAGTCTTATCAGTTCTCCGGCATCCTTTGGTAGCATGTCGAGCTTCACACCCTCCGGGATATTGTAGCGGTCGACATATTCGGAAGTGACAGGGAGGTCTGCCTCTATCAGTTCGTTCATTTGCCGCTCTATCTCGCGTTCCTGCTTGTGGTCGGGCTTGTGGTCGAGAATATAGGTAATCTTGCTCTTCTTTCGCTCCACATGTGCATTGTGCGAACGCTCGCAACCGAACATTCTTATCATCACCTGATTGAGCAGATGCTCGGCGGTATGTGCTGGAGGGAACTCGTCCTTGTTATGATCGTTGATCAACAAGCGCGTCTCGTTGGTCTTGATGCTCATCTTGAAGATGCGACCACTATAAGGTCGAAGGTCGAAGTTTACCGTGCCGTCGCGTTGAAGCGTGAAAGTCAGTTCCTCTCCACTGAGCAAGTCCACTGCCTGGACAGACTTCTCCGGTAAGCCGAGAAAGTCAAATGCGTGTCCCGGAATTACCACACCTACGTTGGTACGCTCCTTGCCGAAATTGCAGACCACGAGCAGCACTTCGTCGTCTTTCTTGCGCAAGAAGGCGAAATGATGACGAGGGTCGAACTTCCACGACTGCGGATTGACGTACATAAGGTCGAAGAACTCGCCCTGGCTCACCGCCCGTTCACGGTTGGCGATGCGCAGAATCTGCTGATACTTCAATTGCAGTCGCTTTTCTTCGGTTGTCAGATGGTCTCTGTCAAAGAAAGCACGTCGCAAGCTGTCCACGCACCAGTAGTCGAAAATGGTAGTCCGGCCGTCGCGTCCGCTGAAGCCTTCCTCGTCCATACCCCGTTCGCCAAGTTCCTGTCCGGCGTACACCATGAAAGGATTGCGTTGCATGAGAGCACCGGTCATTACGGCAGGAATGGCACGTTCCGGATGACCGCAGAAGAAATCTGAGCCAATGCGTTGCTCGTCGTGGTTTTCAAGGAAGTATAGCATGTGATCCTTGATGTCGTCCACCTGCTGCCAGTAGTAAGTAATACTGCTTGCCGGCCTGCGGTCGCAGATGACGTCACGCAGACAGTCGTAGAGTCCCACCTTGTCATAGAGATAGTCGAACCCTGCACGTACATAGGAACGGTAGCGTTCGGTATCGTAGACCTCGGCAATGAAGATGAGCTTCGGAAAGCGGTATTTCACGATGGGAATGGCGTAAGCCCAAAATTCGGGCGGTACCATTTCTGCCATGTCGCATCTGAATCCGTCAATCCCTTTCTCTGCCCAGTATAGCAGAATATCAGTCATCTTGCCCCATGTGTTGGGCACAGGGTCGAAGTGATAGCTCCGTCCGCCGGCGTCACAATAGTCCACACCGTAATTGAGCTTCACGGTTTCATACCAGTCACCCGTGCTTGGACTGTTGTCAAAGCGATCGTTTCCCGTCGCCTTGGCAGGATATTCCGAATAAGGTTCGTCTCCCTTGGCGGTTGCCACGGGTCCTTGGAAGAATTGTCCGGGGCAGTAGTAGAAGTTGTTCTGGGGAGAGAACTGCATGTTCACATCATCGTCCTCACCAAGGTCCCGCACGTTGGCGGGCCTGCAGATAGAGTGATACTCGCGGGCCACGTGGTTCGGTACGAAATCTATGATAACTTTCAGGCCTGTGTCGTGAGTGCGCTGCACGAGTTGCTCGAACTCGCCCATCCTCTCGATTACATCTACCGCAAGATCGGGGTCCACGTCGTAATAATCTACGATGGCATAGGGCGACCCGGCTTTACCTTTCACAACGGAAGGATGCTGGGCGGGAATGCCGTAGCGCGTATAGTCTGTTGTAGTGGCATGACGGATGATGCCCGTGTACCAGACATGCGTGAAGCCCATGTCGCGGATAGCCCGGAGGCGTTCCGTATCGAAATCATTGAACTTCCCCGCTCCATTCTCAGCCAGTGTGCCATGCGGTTTTCGTGTGGTGTTTCGGTTGCCGAAAAGGCGGGGGAGTACTTGATAAATTAATATCTTTCTGTTCATTCACTTATGCGATGCCGTGCGCATTGACAGTCTTGTCAATACGGGCAATCATTCCCTGCAATGCCTTTCCTGGTCCACACTCAATGAATTCGTCAGCACCATCGGCAATCATGTGCTGTACGCTGGCTGTCCAACGCACGGGGCTCGTGAGCTGTGCGATGAGGTTCTGCTTGATTTCTTCAGGGTTGGTATGGGGCTTGGAATCCACATTCTGATAGACGGGGCACTTAGGTGTGCTGAAAGCGGTCTTCTCGATGGCAGCCTGCAGTTCCTCTTTAGCGGGTTGCATCAGCGGAGAGTGGAATGCACCGCCCACCTTCAGGGGCAGAGCACGCTTGGCACCGGCGGCTTTCAGCTTGTCGCAAGCCTCTGCAATACCCTCCTTAGAGCCAGAGATAACGAGCTGACCGGGGCAGTTGTAATTGGCGGCAACTACGATGTTTCCGCTTTCGCTGACCTCCTTGCATACCTGTTCGATGGTCTCGTCGGGCAGAGCGATGATGGCAGCCATCGTACCCGGATTCTTCTCGCATGCCTTCTGCATGGCGTTGGCACGTGCGGCAACGAGTTTCAGTCCGTCTTCGAAGCTCAGTGCACCGGCTGCTACAAGAGCAGAGAACTCACCCAAGGAGTGACCGGCCACCATAGCGGGCTTGAAGTCGTCGCCGAGGCAGAGAGCGGAGATGACACTGTGCAGGAAGACGGCGGGCTGTGTCACCTTGGTTTCCTTGAGTTGCTCGTCGGTTCCGGCGAACATGATATCAGTAATCTTGAAGCCCAGCACCTCGTCGGCTTTGTCGAAGAGTTGCTTGGCCAATGCGTTGTTCTCGTACAAATCTTTGCCCATGCCCACAAACTGCGAGCCTTGACCGGGGAATACAAATGCTTTCATGTTTATTGATTTATTGTATTGTTAGGATTGCAAAGGTAACAAAAAAAAAGCACAAAGGTGGTGACTGTCAGTATTTTTTATACTTTGATGGAAAAATTATATGCGTATGGTGGAAGTGCAGCTTCCTATCGTTGAGCAATAGGCAGATGATTGCTCTTTGGGTTCACTTGTATTGAAACTTCATCTTCAATGTTTGTTTCAAATACTCCGGAAATGTAAAAGACTTACCTAAGGGATTCGTGTTTCAACATGATTTCTATATATACTTTTGTAATAAAAATGATTCCACTGCAGTTAAGTAAAAGAAGGAAGGCAAAACTTATCTAAGATAATCTGTCTGTAACATGGAAGCCAAGCAGCGACTTCAACTATGGAATCTCGGCAGAATGGAATTACAACAATCTTGCGATAGCCTTTGGGAAGCTACTCCCGATGCCCGTGCCTGACTTATGTACGTAACGGTAAGCCCGTCTGGAGGGCGATATCTCGGTAACCTGGTACATGGGAGCGGGCATGTGCCAGGGTAAACAAGCCTCGCCGCAAATGCCATAGGTTGACATGATGCCCCGCAAATTTCATCCCCAAACATGCTTTTTTAGCATCACTTTAATATTGATTCTCATCGTAACCCACTCGGAACTCAATTCTTCCCCAGGTGGGTTACGATTGTGTCCCAGGTGGGTTACGATTGTGTCCCGCCTGGGTCTCGTTCTTGTCCCACTTGGGTGTCATTCTTGTCCCAGGTGGGTCTCAATCGTTTCCCATCTGGGGCAAGACATCAAGGATGCTGTTTGAGAACGTGAATTAGGTAGATAGAGAATGTGAATTAAGTAGTCTGAGGACTTTGATAGCCGAGTCTGTAAATCCAAGTCGTTAATATAAAATTTAGATAGGATGGCTTGATGATTCAAATTGACAGCCTATAGACTTAAGCGGGAATTGTGATAACAGCCGGCAATAAAAAAATCCCATCCGTCATGATGACGAATGGGATTCGTTATTGATATGCTTTACAGTCGAAAATTTGTATCGATTGATAGAGCTTCTGTGGTGAACAGAATTACTCTGCGGCAGGAGCAGCTTCCTCAGCGGGAGCAGCCTCAGCCTTGGGTGCCTCCTCAGCAGGAGCTTCAGCCTTAGGAGCCTCGGCAGCCTCAGCTTCAGCGGCGGGAGCCTCTTCAGCAGCCTTCTCGGCAACGACCTTCACAGGAACCTTCACCTCAACATCCTTGTAGAAGTGAACAGTAGCCTCATAGTCGCCTACCTTCTTGGCATCGTGCATGGTGATAATCTTGCGGTCGATGTCAATGCCCTGCTTCTTCAGCTCCTCAGCCACAGTAGCAGCATTTACAGAGCCGTAGGTTACACCAGTGCTGGATACCTTGGCAGTAATTACCAGTGCTACGTCCTTGAGAGCCTCGGCACGCTTCTCAGCCTCAGCCTTCTGAGCGGCAATCTTGTTAGCCTGCTGCTTGAGGTTCTCGGCGAGCTGCTTGCGAGCGGAGGGCGAAGCGATAACACCCTTGCCCTGGGGAATGAGATAGTTGCGGCCGTAGCCGTTCTTCACCTTAACAATATCGTTCTTGTATCCAAGTCCGATGATATCTTCTTTCAGTATAATTTCCATTCTGTTTCCTCCTGTTTAATTATTTCATCAAATCAGTTACATAAGGAAGCAGAGCAATCTGGCGGGCACGCTTGATGGCCTGAGCCACGCGGCGCTGATACTTCAGAGATGTACCTGTGATGCGGCGGGGAAGAATCTTACCCTGCTCGTTGAGGAACTTCTTCAGGAACTCAGCGTCCTTGTAATCAATGTACTTAATGCCACTCTTCTTGAAACGGCAGTACTTCTTCTTCTTGGTGTCGATAGAAGGTGCTGTCAAATAGCGGATTTCTGAATTTTTCTGCTCTGCCATGATTATGCCTCCTCTTTTTTAGCCCACTTAGCACGACGCTTCACTGCATAAGCAGCTGCATACTTGTCGAGCTTCACGGTAATGTAACGAATGACTTTCTCATCGCGGCGATAGCCGGTAACGAGAGTCTCAACTACTGATGGCTCAGCCTTGAATTCCAGCAGGCAGTAGAAACCTGTGGATTTCTTCTTGATGGCGTAAGCCATTTTCTTCAGTCCCCAGGTCTCTTCGTTCAGAATCTCAGCACCATTATCGGTGAGCAGTTTCTTGAATTTAGCGACCGTTTCCTTCATCTGTTCATCAGACAAAACGGGAGTCAAAATGAAAACGGTTTCGTATTGATTCATACTACTTTGTTAATGAATTAATGTTGTTTTGCAAAATGCGGGTGCAAAGGTACAAAGATTTTTCCGTACTTTTCCCTTTCTTTCTTCCTTATTTTTCACGGCTTACCGAATTTACTATTTTTTAACACATAACTAAAGTGTCTCTGAGGAGATTCTTATTACTTTTGCAATTGACTGTGCTAGAAGGCACTCATGCAGTGCCTTTTCCATTGCACTGTTTTCCTGTCAATCCTAAAGGAGAATAGCTGGGAATCAGAGTATTATGTTCGCACAATCATCTTGGAAACGAGTATATTCGCATTCAGGATGCTAACTTATGAATTCATGGAGATACTCCCAGGAATCCGTAGAAGTATAACTTATGAAAAAGAAGTTCTCATTCAATTACAGGCCCGTTATGGCAGGCATCAAGAAGTTTTTGGCATCATCCCGTCTTCGCCATTCCCTCGGACTTCCTTTGGTGTATGTCGGTGTAGCGCTTATGGCCGTTACCTACCTCAGCGGATTGAGCAATCACAATTGGCTGATGCTTCTCTGTCTACTGATGATTATCGGTGGGGTGGCAGGATATGTGTGGAATGAGAAATGCTACGAAAAAGGCTGAACCCTTTGCCTGGGATTCAGCCTTAATTATTTAGTTTTTTCGTACAGTAACAATCTGGAATTATTTAGGGTACTTCAACAGTTGCGACACGTTTATGGCCGTAGTCGCCATAGAGCATGAGCAAGTGTGCTGCGCTCCAGCTGAAATGGGAAGACTGCAGACCGCGTCCTGTATGAGTGTCGTAGTTCTCGTAGATGGGTGAGGTCTCCGTGAGTCCCTGCAGACGGTCGAACACCTGTTGTGTATAAGTGTCGGCACGGTCAGTAAATCCGTAACGGCGATATGCACTGATACCATAGTATGTCTGGTCGAGCCATATCGGGCCGCGCCAATATCCGTTAGTCGAGGCTTTGGGATTGTCAGCAGCTACGGTAGGAAAGGGAATGTAGGTTGAGAACTTGGCCGGGTCGTCGAGTTGAAGACGAGCTGACACAAACTGTGAGTCGCTGGCTATGCCGACCCAGAAGGGCAGATATCCCTCGCATCCTGCCACCTTGACAAAATCACGGCCCGGCAACCTGCGGTCGAAGAAGAAACCCTCATCCTGACAAAAGAAATAATCGGCAATACTGTCGCGATGATCGGGCAATGTGAACTGCTCACCCAAAATCTTGGCAAAATGCTTTAACAATGTGTAGTCGAGCGACAGGTATCCATTGAGGTCCACACTCTCCTGGTCGATGCTCCATGCGTCGGAACCGTTCTGCAGCATTTTGGCGCCGTCGAATCGAATGGCGTTGTCCATGCCGCTTTCCCATGCAGCCGCTTCCAAGGTTCCGTCGACCGAACCAAACTCACAGATGCCGTTGTGGTCATGGTCGCGTTTGGCATACCACCATTTGTAGTATTTGAGCAGTTTGGGGTACATCTCGCGAAGGAAATCCACGTCACCGGTCTTCTCATAGACGGCATTTACAGCCCAGCAAGCCAAGGGAGGTTTGCTGTCACGGGCATTGTTTTCCGACTTGTCGGGATAGATACAGTCGATGACCATGCCGTCCGGCAACTGATAGTCAAACATTGCACGGATGTTGTTCTTAGCCAGTTCGGGTTGAAATGAAGCCAGGGCAACGGAGAAGCGCCAGCTGTCCCAAGCCCAGCAACCGATGAAGTAATTGACGGCATGCGAGGGGATGACACCGTCGTGGAGCAATCCGCCACGAGCCTTGCGCCAGTTGGAAATCAAGGTAACCACTGACTTTGCTGCCACACGATTGTATCGATCAGGCATGTCGGTACGGAGCACACGCTGCAAGTAGCCGTTCCAGCGGTTTTCACTTTCAGCCCAAAGTTGGTCGGCTTGTTGCAACGCATTACTTGCTTGCGTCATAATTGTCTCGACATCATTGTTGACCGACATCGAAATGGCCACAGTGGCTTCCCCCTGTTTGCAAGGCACCACAGCATGATATCCTTTGGTTGTGGCTTGCAGCCAGGTGCCTTTTGGAAACGTAAGTACATAGCTCTCATTTTGCGGCATATTCACCACCACTTGATTCTGCTGTATCTTTAAGGAAGCATTAGCATTGAGCCCGTCGTTGGCCAGTGAGATTTGCTTCATGTCATCTGTTGAGAATCGCAGCAGGGCGGTCTCAGCCGAAACAAAGCGAAGTGATTGTCTAATCTTGTTATAGCCGACTTTAAGTCCGAGACTCATTTCTCCAGGACAATAATTCGTGGTGTCAATCCGCGCATTGTCATCTGTCAGAGACACCAAAGAACGTGCTGCCCACTGTCTCTGATTGATGCTGAAGGGACCGCAGAAGCCATGCACTTCCTGCTGAGCAGGCAATGTGAAACCCATCCATGATCCCAGGTCTGCAAAGCAACCCGTATGATGGCGCGACTTTTCAGCGAGAGAAGTATCAGGAGTAAGTCGTAGATCGAGAATCTGAGCGAAATCATTACGCGTCGGGGCCTGTACCGGCTCAATGGTGAAAGAGTAAGTCCATTCCCCGGGTGTGATGGTGTACTGAGGATGTACTTGTGCTCCCCATGTGTTATCACCGCCTACTCCCATGATTTTATGGTCAATATTGAGCCACACCATCGGTTTCTTGATGATGCTGCCTCCATGGCGATGTTGTATCCTGGAAGGTACATATTCAATGTCTTTCTGCGGGAAGTTCCATGCAGAGACGCAGAGAGGTTCGTCGCCTGCAACACGGATTCCGTTGCCGTCGGCATTGAGCAGAGTGGTCCAGCGTACGTCGCAGTGGTTAGCGGTTTCCTGTGCCCTGACATAGGGATGGTATTGGTCCCACACTTTTGATGAATAGATGCCGAGCAAAGCACTGCTTTTCCGGTCGGGATAGTTCTCGTGAGGACCCCGTCCGTACCAAGTCATCTCTTCATATTCGGGATTTAGTACCATACGCATGCCGAGACGTGGCATCTCGGGCAGTGGCTTCTCACCGGGCTGGAAATGCATCGTGACATTTACAGAACCTTGACCATTAATGAGGTAATTCACGGTGACTTTCGATTGCTGACTGTTCAGCAAATAACTGGCCTCCAATCTGACTACGCTGTCTGCAGGCTCCACTTTCAGACTCTCCAGCTGCATGCTGTCGGCCGCATACTTCCAGGTGCCACAACGCTCTAATGTGCCATTGGCCACATCATTGTCGGTTAACGGGCGCCAGAAGTTCGGACGAAGTCCTTGCTTTATCATTTCGCGACCATCATATTTCAGTGAAGTCATCTCACCGGACTTCTTCGAGAAAGTAATATTGAACTGCCGGCCTCCGATGGTAACCTGCTGCTTCGACTGAGCCACGTTGAGACCGTTACCACTACTGGCGGCAGTCGTGAATTTTGGAGCCGTGAAAGGACGGACAGCCGACCGGACCGTAAATTGGTCTGCAGCCAGTACCTGACCTGCCTTCAATAATCCGGACGAATTTCTGAGAACAGATTTTAGCGTAAGCACCAATTCTCCCTGATGCGCTTCGGCATGGAAAGGAATGCTGAGGGTGGCACTCTTGTGAGGAGCCAGTTCCGGGAAAGCCATGTGACCGCTTTCCACCACGTAGCCATCTTCCAGAAGTTGCCATTCCATCTCTTCGTCGTCGAGGGTGGAGAAGTCATGAAGATTTGTGACTTTCACTTGATTGGCGGTAAAATCGGAAGGCTCGAAACGAACGTACTGATAGACGTGCTGCACTTCATAATAATGGGGATGAGGAATGCGATTCGCATCTACTAATCCGTTCGTGCAAAAGTTAGAGTCGTTGGGTACTCCTACATAGCCTAAATCGCCTCCGTAGGCCCAATAGTGATGTCCCAGGCTGTCTACTCGGTCAAAGGCCTGGTCAACCCAGTCCCAGATAAAGCCGCCCTGCAACTGGTCGTACTGATAAATCAAGTCCCAGTAATCTTTCAGGTTGCCTTCGCTATTACCCATGGCATGAGCATATTCGCACAGGATGAGCGGACGGGCATCACGCTGATTGACATGGCGCTGAAGTGCCCAGATGCGTGCATACATCGGACAGTAAATGTCCGACTTGGCATTGTAGCCACCTCCTTCGTATTGCACAGGGCGTGTGGGGTCCAGCTGCTTGGCCATGTCATAGTTGTTCTCGAAAAGCTTGCCATAACCGGACTCATTGCCCAGCGACCAAATGATGATGGCACTTTGATTGCGGTCACGCATCATCATGCGCCACATGCGTTGATGGAACGGACCTGCCCAGCTCTCTTGGTTGGCCAAGGTCTGCAAAGGAGAGTTTTCCATGCCATGTGACTCAAGATTAGCTTCGCCGACGAGATAGAGACCGTATTTCAGACAGAGGTCATACCACTCAGGACGATTGGGATAGTGAGAATTGCGCACGGCATTGATGTTGGCCTGCTTCATGAGCTGTATGTCACGAACCATACTGGTCACGGTAATCGAACGTCCATGCAGCGGGTCATGCTCATGGCGGTTTACTCCCTTTATCTTCAGAGCTACTCCATTGACGAGAAGAAGTCCGTTGCGCATTTCCACCTGACGGAAGCCGAAAGGATGAACAAACGATTCTTGGCATTGTCCCTTGGCGTCATAGGTAGTGACGACGAGGAAGTATCGATGAGGCTGTTCGGCAGACCAAGGATGAACAGCAGAGAAAACCTGTGACAAATGTAACAAAGAATCAGCCGCTGATTTCAGACGGAATGTGCGCGAAAGAAGCTGCTGCCATTGTGCATCGAGCACTTTCACGTCGACCCGTGCTTTGCGGCCGGCACCTTTCAGATAAAGGTCCAGTGAGAAATTGCCGTCTGTATAGTTGTTTTGTAACCCGGCAACAAGTTTGAAGTCGTTGACACGGAAGTGTGGGCGTGCCTCAAGAAAGACGCTACGCTCTATGCCGCTGTATTTCCAATAGTCCTGGTCCTCAAGATAGCTGCCGTCGCTATAACGGAAGACCTTGAGCACGAGTTTGTTGTTGCCTTGTTGCAAATACGGCCCTACGTTGAAACGTGCGGGCAGTCGGCTATCTTCACTGTAGCCCACCAGATGTCCGTTGACCCAGCAGAAAAAGGCAGACTCAACGCCTTCGAAATCGAGAAATATGTCCATCCCCTTCCAGTCGGCAGGTACGGTGAAGGTGCGTGCGTAGAGTCCCACTGGATTGTAGTCGGTGGGAACATGGGGCGGATCGGCAGGGAAAGGATAGGAAACATCGGTGTAGATGGGAGCATCGAATCCTTGAAGTTCCCAACTGCCGGGTACTTGAATGGTAGACCAGCCCTGCTGGTTAGTGAGGAAATCTGCGGGACAGAGCGAATTATTCTTCTGATAGCGGAACTGCCACTCGCCGTCGAGAGACAGTCGGCGCTCTTGAGGCGAAAGCGCGAGCCGGCTGACATCGTCCGAGATACTTTGTTGAGAGAGAGCCGCCGATTCGCTGACAAATGGTGTTATCTGTGCTGTCATTGGCTCGCGGTTGATGGCCCAAACGCGTTCATTCTGCCAGGGTTCCAGGGCGGCATGAAGTGTAAGGTAAGGTACGAGCAGGAGCAAGAAGCTCAGAAATGTTTTTTTCATAATCGAATAGGTTGTTTCAAGGTGTGGCTCGCCAGCAGGCGAAAGACCAAAAGGAAGCGGGGCCCGAATGGAGCACCCGCCTGTGGAGTATTAGAGTGAACAGAAAAATGTGACAAGGAATGGTACAGAGAAGTCAACAAGGAATCCATGACAGATGGAAACGATGACAAATTCCTGTCCTACGGCACGTGTGATGATGGGCAGTGTAGTGTCCATGGTTGTTGCGCCACCGACAGAGATAGGGGCCAGTTTACCAAAATAACGTGCTATGAGCGGTGCACCCAGCAGGGTGAAGATTTCACGTACAATGTTGGCGAGAAGGGCGACCGTGCCCAGCTCAGGTCCTCTGTACTCGGTTATGAAAATGCTGGAAAGTGAATAGTAGCCGAAACCTGATCCTATGGCAAGGCAATCGGTAAGCGACCGCCAGGGCATGAACAGCGAGACAATGGCACATCCCGCGAGTGTACCTATGATGGTCATGAAGGGCAAGAGCATGTATTGCCAGCGAATCTTCCGAAAGTTATGTAATGTGTCGGCATCGTTGCCTATGCTGATACCAACACAGAACATAAGCAGACAGAGCGTGACATAGCTCACGTCAGAATCAATCAGACTTTGGGGAATCCAGTGCAGCACACCTGCCAACAGGCCCGCCACAAAGAATGACAGAATAATCAGACTACCTTTCATTGCTATTTCCTTGTTGTCCTTTTGCCGTAGTTGCCTGAATCCATTTCCATAAAGCATAGGCCAGAGCGATGCTGCCCGCTATGCCACCCAATGACAGCACAAGAGCCTCGACTCCCAGTTTGCTGAGAGACTTGAGGATGTGCGGATCGCTTCCCACTTCTATTCCTAAAAGAAACAGAAGCAACCAAATGAGCACGGTAATAATCCAAGGCCATAGTTTAATGTGGCACCGGCGCATGATGCAACCTGTGCCGATGCCACATAGCATAATAAGAACAACTTTCAACATTTTGTTTGTATGAATTTATCAGTCGGTGATTCCCCCGTTGATGTTCAACTCATATTGAGGTATAGGATAGAAAGAGTTGTCTTCTTCACTGAATCCTGTGCGTCCTGCGGCTGTCAAAGCAGAAGCAAGCTTACCCCAGCGGCGCAAATCATACCAGCGGAAGTTTTCAAGCGGGAATTCCAGCATTCGTTCATGTTCAATCTGTGCCTGCACTTCATCAGCCGTTGTTCCTTCCATAGCCGGCATCTTTCCATGCGTTTCCCTAACCTCATTGATAAGAGGGATGGCCTCGGAAGTCCGACCAAGACCGTTAAGGGCTTCGGCTTTCATGAGCAGCACATTGGCATAGCGCATCTGAACAATATTTACATCGGTGGCATTGAGGCTCAGTGCGGCATATGTAGCAGGCAACAGCTTGCGGAAAGCAGGACGGTTGTAAGCCACGCCGTCACTATTGAACCAGTCATCATAGTCATAACCATAAACTTGTCCGGTGCCATCGTTGAAATGATCGCACTGATAGAATATAGTAGCGTAGAGACGAGCGTCATATTCTCCCTCAGTGGAGATTTCTCCTTCCTTCATGTACTCGTTCATCAGTGTTTCCGAAGGCAGAATCTCATCCCAGCCCCATAGTTCTGAACAAGCTATCCAACGATGGAACTGTGTACGGTAGAGTGCGCCGTTGGCATCGTTAAGCGTAAACTGAAGCTCGAAGATAGATTCCTTACTGTTCTTGTTGGTACCATTGAACATACTGCCGAAATCAGAGACGAGTTCATATCCAGTTACCTGATTGAAAGCATTAACTGCCTCAGTTAGGTATTCTTCCTTCTGGTCTGGCTCCTCATAGGCACGGGTAAGATAGGCCCAGCCCAGGTAAGCGTATGCGGCACCTCTGGTTGCACGTCCCACATTGTCGCCGTCCCATTCTGCCGGTAAGTTCTCGGCTTCCTTCAGATCGGAGATGATGAAATCCCATGATTCGGTGCGGGGAGATACGTCCTTGTCGAGTGCTGAGGCTTCTCCAGAAGTAATGTATTTATCCCGGTCAATAATATTTTCCCAGTTGAGAAGAAGTTGCATGTGATACCAAGCGCGCATGAAGTGAGCCTCTGCACTAAGGGTGTCACGGTCGGCATCACTCAAGACATCAGACGACATACCATCCATCTTGTCAAGTACTTCGTTGGCATAGTTGATGCCGCGGTAGTAGTCTGTCCACCAGGTAGTAAACTGCGAGTTGCCATTGGTGTAAGTGAAGTTATAGAGGTCGACCCAGTTGGGATAGTTCATGGCATCATTACCCATATTGACGATGTCCTCGCGGTATGCCTCTACAGGCCATTTTACCTCGGCAAAGCTCCACATGTCGCTGGTATAACTGGCATGATACATTTGAGAATAAACTGCCGACATAGCCGATTCAACATCTGATTTGCTGCGCCAATAGTTGCTTGAGGTCAACTGGTCTGGAGGCGTTACTGTAAGATAGTCGTCGCAGGATGCAAGTCCCAGGATGAGGGTTGCTATGAAGAATATATATTTTTTCATGATTAGAAAAGATTGTTTTGGTTTAGAAGGTAATTTGGGCACCCACGGTGAACGAGCGGGTGAAAGGATAGATAAGATTGTCTACACCAGTGTTGAGTACACCCCGTGAGAATTCGGGATCAACTCCGTCATAGCCGGTAATGGTGAAGAGGTTATCACCGCTGATGTATAAGCGAAGCTTGTCGATATAGATTTTTCTTGAAACTTTGGCAGGCAGAGTGTAACCTAACTGCATCTGACGCATACGGATGAAGTCGCCATCCTCCAGGAAGCGAGTACTCTCACGTGTATTGTTGTTGGGATCTTGGTACACGGCACGAGGCACGTCGGTGTCGGTATTGGTTGTTGTCCATGCGTTGAGAGTTGACTTGAGGAAGTTGGAACCAGAGTTCATGCCCTCATAGAAGTAACGGTTACCGTTGTACAGCTTGTTGCCGAATCCACTACCCAGTATGAAGGAGAAATAAAAGCCCTTGTAGGCTGCCGAGAAGTTGAGGTTTGCCTCTACCTTGGGTATACCGGTACCGGAATAAACCTTATCGTCTTCGTCGATAGAACCGTCGCCATTGACATCCTTGAAGCGAACATCACCAGGCTGAGCATTTGGCTGAAGCAATTCACCGTCACTATTGACGTAGCTTTCCACTTCTTCCATAGACTGGAACAGTCCGTCAGCTTGATATAGATAGAAAGCTCCGATAGGCTTGCCAACGCGGGTCTGAGTCGGGAAGTGCTCTGTACCGTATTTTAGTCCGGTTCCGTAAAGTACCTGACCGTCGTCTGAGAGTTCCTTTACCTTGTTGCTTACGGTACTGAGGTTAAAGCCGACAGTATACTGGAACTCGCCGATATTATGATTCCAATTCAACTCAAGTTCCACACCGGTGTTGCGCATCTTTCCAACGTTGAGCACGGGGCTTGCCAGACCTGTAGATGGAGCAAGTTCCTTGGTAATGAGCAGGTCGCGAGTCTCATTATAATAATAGTTGAAGCTACCGGTAAGCCGGCTGTTCCAAAGAGCGAAGTCAATACCGATGTTCTTAGTGTCGGTGGTTTCCCACTTCAGGTCGCGGTTCTCAAGTCCACGTGCTATACTGCCGGGCCATGCATTGCCGCCAGTACCACGTACGTAGCCTTGGTACATATTATTATAAGTAGAGACAAGAGCCAGAAAGTCGTAATAACCCAAGGCATTCTCATTACCAAGCTGACCCCAGCTGGCACGGAGCTTCAGATTGTTGATGATGGAGTTCTTGGGGAAGAACTTCTCTTGACTGATACGCCAGCCTAAAGCGACAGAGGGGAAGCAACCCCAACGACTGTTGGAGCCGAACTTGGAAGAACCATCCTCGCGAACGGTAACCTGAATAAGATAGCGGTCGTCAAAGTTATAGTTGAGACGTCCGAAGAAAGAGGCGCGGTTGTATTTCCAGTTTGAACCGCTTCCACTGTAGGTTCCGCCTTCACCGGCATCGATGGTTGTCCAATCGTGAGAAAGAAATCCTGCTTCTGTTTCTGAAGATACAAGTTGTCCGTTTTCTACTTTGTACACAATAGTCTTGCCTTCTACACCAACAGAGTTCCAGTGGTACTTTCTACTGGTGATAGATGATCCTACCATGGCGTTGATGCTGTGCTTGCCGAACTTCTTGTTGAAGTTGAGAACATTATCCCAAAGTTGTTCCTCCCAGTACGAAGAGCTCTCGGAGTTGAAAGGATAAAGTGTCGGACTCTTCACATCTGCTACATAGTCAGGCTCATGATAGTTAGAGCGACCATGCTCACCACGGTAAGAATAGCTGGTCTTGAAGGTGAGCCAGGAAGCAATGTTGAACGTAATGGCAATATTGGCATCGGTATGATAACTCTTGCTTTTAGACTTTCTGTAATAGTTATCGGCCATAATGTTACGGTTATTGGGCAGTCCGTCGAAATTGGTAAGTCCAAAGCCGTATTCATTGTTGCTGTCGTAGATGGGTACCAGGGGAGAAATCATATACATCTCCTTCAATGAATACTGAGGCTGCTGACTATCTGTATACTTGAAAGCCATGTTGGCATCGAAGTCCATGAAGGCTTTTGACGTATGAAGTTTCATTCTGACGTTGTCCTGCCGATAGTTGTTGCCAAGGAAGATACCCTTCTCGTTAGCATGGTTATAAGAGATGGAGTAGAGGGTTTTTTCAGCACCACCACGCAGACTAATCATATAACTCTGAGAAAGTCCGCTGCGCTCGACAGCGTCCTGCCAGTCTGTATCTACGCCTGTGTCATTTGTGATATATGCGGGCAGTGTAACGGCATTGTCGGGGAACTGGGCGTTATAGTTCTCATACATTGCCTTGTGAACACTCTTATACTCTTCTGCATTGAGCATCTCAAGTTTCTTGGCGATTGACGTGAAGCTCAGATAGGTACTGAAATCAATCTTCATGTCTCCCTTTTTACCGTTCTTAGTGGTGACAAGCACAACTCCATTGGCAGCAACTGAACCGTAGATGGCAGCTGCAGCACCGTCTTTCAGGATTTCCATCGACTCGATGTCCTGTGGATTTACGGCATTGATGTCACCGGGGAAACCGTCAATGATATAGAGCGGTTCGTTGTCACCAAAGGTCTTGATACCGCGAATTTTTATGCTCACGCCTGCTCCGGCATTACCACCCGATTTGAGGACATTGACACCAGCCACCTTACCCTGTAAAGCTTCAGCAGGATTAGTTGTGGTTCTGCGAGCCAGATCTTCGGTGTTTACCGACGAAATAGCACCTGTCATGTCGCTGCGTTTCATGGTACCATAACCCACAACGACCACTTCGTCAAGAGCCTCGGTGTTCTCATGCATGGTTATGTTCAAATCTTGTCCGGCCTTCACTTCACAGTCGGTGAAACCAACATAAGAGATAACGAGGCTACTACCTTCAGGAACGTTGAGTGAGAAGTTGCCGTCAATGTCGGTGACGGTACCGTTCTGAGTACCCTTCTGCATAACGGTAGCGCCGATAATGGGCTCACCATTGATATCGACCACATGTCCCTTGGTCTGACGTTTCTGTTGAGATTGCTGACGAGACTGCTGGCGTTCGGAAGCATTCGAACGTCTTACAACGACCGTTTTTCCTTTGACGGTGTAAGTAAGACCTTGCCCCTCTAAAATCTGATTGGCGGCCTCTGCCAAGGAAGCATTCTTAAGGTTAAGGTTAACACGTTTCTTGGTGTTCACGTCTGAAGAATAGTACACGAAAGAGCATCCAGCGGATTTCTGAACTCTTTCAATGGCTTGAGCCACGGTAAGGTTATTGGCCTTCAAGGTGACACGCTGTGCCAAGGAAGGCAATGCCGTAGACGTGGCAAGGGCCAACAAAACCCAGAACTTGCAGTAATTGTTGATTTTCATTTAGGTAATTGTTAGGTTAATTGTGATATAAATATTAGGTTGATATATGGTAATGAAGCAGGGCTCCTTCATGGAGCTTCCTTTCTTTAATATATATAATAATAGTCGGTCTTTTTCTTATAGTGGATGTGACCTGTGGCCTGCATCAACTGCAGCACCTGATCGATGGTGTTCTGCTTGCAGTTGAATGTGCCAAAGAATCTCTTGTTACGTTGAGAGTCGGCTACAGAAATTTTTACATCATAATGTCGGGAAAGCGCATTGGCTATTTGCGACAAGGTTACATCGTTGAAGTCCAAGTGATTGAAATCAACAGTCTTAGTATTCGTGTTATCGGTGGTAATGGTCTGACGTTGTCCGGAGCGTTTGTCGATTTGCATCTTTTGTCCGGGCAAGAGCGATGAATCCGGACGAAGTGAGATGTCGTCGTTAATGAGTACACGTCCTTCCTGAAGTTCCACAGTTGCTAAGTTGTCCTCACGGTAGTTACATATTCGGAACGCCGTGCCTATGTCTCGAACTGTGACTTTGTCGGAATGAACGACAAAAGGCAAATTTACGTCATGGGCCACTTCGAAGAAGCCTTCGCCGCTGAGCGTTACTTCTCGGTTGTCGATGCCATAGCCTTGATTATAGCTAAGTTTGGTGGCAGAATTGAGGTACACGCGAGTCCCGTCGGGCAGAGTGAGATGGAGGTTGGAACCGGCAGGTACTTCGGTCTCAATGGATGCAAATTGTTTTTGTACACTGTTGACTCCGCTTTGGAAAGAAAGTTGACGGACCACGACTAAAAGCACAATCGCTGCAGCTGCCGTTGCCACCCAGCGCATAGGCTTTGAAGCCAAGAAATTGATGAAGCGGGCAGAATGGCTCTCTTCATTATAATTA
>JBMNUW010000024.1:0-27572 GCA_050946475.1 Prevotella sp. | reverse complement strand
GAAAAGAGGGCTTTGTTCTGGCACCGTTCTTTGCCAACGAAGATAATCCTCTCTTACTGATGCATGCCGACATCCATGTATGCATGGATATAAATAAAGACTCCGAAGCCTATACCCCTCTGAAAATTTGCGAAGAAAGTGATGAAAAGAATCACTACCATCTAGATTTTGCCAACTTCCATGCACAAATCTGCGAAGGACAGTTTCAGAAGCTCGTACTTTCACGCCAACTAAAGCTTTTCGCCGACCAACCCATACCAGTTCGCGATCTCTTCTTGCGTGCATGTCGTCGTTATCCTCATCAGTTTGTTGCCTTAGTGTCAATGCAGAGAGCCGGTACGTGGCTCATGGCTACTCCAGAATTGCTTTTAAGTGGCAAAGCTGGACAATGGCAGACTATGGCACTGGCCGGTACTCGACGCGCCAATGGAGACTCTGCTGAAAAAAGCCCGCTAACAATCAGTCAATGGACAAAAAAGGACCTGATGGAACAGCGGTATGTGACAACCTATATTACAGAAATTCTTGAGCATTACGCCAACGATATCACTGTAAAAGGGCCCTACACCTCCATGGCAGCCCAATTACTGCATTTGCGTACCGACTTCCACTTCACCTTGAATGAGAAGCAACGGATAGGTTCTTTACTGAGCGACCTCTTCCCCACCCCAGCTGTCTGCGGATTGCCGAAAGACACTGCATTGAAATTTATCCTTGACAACGAATATATCAACCGACGCTATTACAGCGGATTCTGCGGAGTACTCCAACCTGAGGGCACCACTAATCTTTATGTCTCGCTTCGATGCATGGAGATTGACGTTAACCATTGCACGCTCTATGCCGGAGGCGGGCTACTTCGCGAAAGCCAAGAGGAAAAAGAATGGCAAGAGACTGAAGCTAAGCTACAGACCATGAAAGTATTGCTCTGACTCATCCCTTTCCCATAAGTAATACAATATACTCTATGACGACCTTTTACACGGCTAGCCTCTTATTTCGACTGCCATCACGACAGCCTCTATTAACAACTTTCATCGTATTCGAGAAACATGAACCATTCCATATTTGTTCTTACCACATTACTTGAACAACACGGCGTACGACGAGCCGTTGTATGTCCGGGATCACGCAATGCTCCGATAGTACATCAACTCTATGAGAGTAAACTGATAAAATGCTGTCCCGTGACCGATGAAAGATCGGCTGGTTTCTACGCTCTTGGCCTAACACTTGCCACACATAAGCCTGTGGTGGTCTGTGTTACATCCGGCACAGCTCTGCTCAATCTAGCTCCCGCTGTGGCAGAAGCCTTCTACCAACACTTACCCGTCATAGTAATATCAGCAGACCGCCCCATCTCATGGATTGATCAACTAGACGGTCAAACCATGCCCCAATCCGATGCTCTAGGAAGATTTGTGCGACGAGCTGTGACCTTACCAGAAACTGGTGAGAACTCTTCGCAATACTCTCCCACAGAACATTGGTATTGTAACCGCCTCATCAACGAGACTCTCCTCGCAGCAGTAACAGAAGGTGGCGGACCCGTGCACATCAATGTACCTCTCACACCGCCTCTCTACGATTTTCAAAATACCATTGAGCAGACGGCTGAAAGGACTATCACCCTTCTGTCGCCTTTCACAAACGGGTCCGAGACTTTTCCACCTGTTTCAGTCTCAGAGACAGAGCCTACTAAAACAACCTCATCGGGCAATAACGTTGCCAATGTTAAAGCCGCCTACTGGGCTCAGCCCATGCTGAACGAGCTGGCCGCAGCCCGACGCCCCCTTATTGTCATCGGGCAGACTCGTCCAAATGAGATTTCTCAGGAACTCATTTCCCGACTCGACACACGGCACTACGTGGTACTGCAAGAACCTCTGAGTGGATGCTGGGGCGGTCATGTGACTGACGAGATTCTCCAATTGATAAATAAAGACAACGATTCAAATATTACAAACGAATATGCCTGCCAGCCAGACTTCGTCCTTTATTTAGGTCATACTCTAGTGAGCAACGACCTGAAGCTCTATATCAGACATGCCACTCAGGCTCGTTGTTGGCGCGTAGACGAAGAACCTTCATTGCCCGATACTTTCCAAAATCTTTGTGGTGTGGTTCAAGCCCGTCCCGTTGACGTACTGGCCAACATTGTCTCTGAAGGTCCCAAAGATTGGTACATGTTATGGAATGAAAGGAAAAAACGTGCCTTGGAACATCGCAGAAAATTCAATCCGCCCTATTCAGAGATGCTAGCCGTAAAACTGTTGGAAAATAGTCTAACGCATAAGGATTCCACTGGTGTCATTCACTATGCCAATAGCATGGCTGTCAGATTCGCTTGTATCTATGCAGAAAAGCCTGTCTATTGCAACAGAGGCGTGAATGGTATTGACGGATCACTTTCCACTGCAGCCGGATTTTCTCTCGGTACAACAGAGAATGTATATTGCGTGACCGGCGACCTTAGTTTCTTCTATGACCAAAACGCACTATGGAACACTTCACTCAAGGGAAATTTCCGCATACTACTGCTTAACAATGGTGAAGGAGGAATTTTCCGAAAGTTCAAAGGACTTCGAACTTGCCCTGAAATTCATCCTTATGTCATGGGAACACATCGTACTCATGCTGAAGGAATCTGTCAAGCGAACAACGTAGATTATCAGATAGCCCACAATAATGATGAACTCAAAGATGGCATCTCCTGGCTCACCGAAAAACAGGCGGAACGACCACGAGTGCTCGAAGTTGTGACTAACGACGTAGACGACTGGAATATCTACCGTGATTATTTTGCGACACTGCATTAGTTATGCAGTAGTATAGTAGATTATAAAATAAAAGAGCAAATAATACAATACTATAAAAAATAAACTATTATGGAAAGAGAATGGAAGAAAATTGAAGGTTTTGATTTCAAGGAAATACTCTTCGAAGAATACAACCACATTGCAAAAATTACCATTAACAGGCCTCGCTACCGTAACGCCTTCACCCCTCTAACTGTATGGGAAATGAGTCAGGCCTTCACTTATTGCCGCGACCATCTTGACATTCGTGTCGTCATTCTTACTGGCGCAGGTGATAAAGCTTTCTGTTCGGGCGGAGATATGCATGTCAAGGGTCGGGGTGGCTACGTAGGACAAGACGGAGTGCCCCGTCTAAACGTCCTCGATGTACAGATGCAGATACGTCGTCTGCCTAAGCCCGTCATCGCCATGGTCAACGGCTATGCCATCGGCGGTGGACACGTACTACATGTAGTTTGCGACCTTACCATAGCCTCGGAGAACGCCATTTTCGGACAGACCGGCCCTAAGGTCGGATCCTTCGATGCCGGTTTCGGTGCAAGCTATCTCGCCCGTATCGTAGGTCAAAAGAAGGCCCGCGAAATTTGGTATCTCTGCCGGCAATATTCTGCCAGGGAAGCAGAGCAGATGGGACTAGTCAACAAGGTGGTGCCCTTCGACCGGCTGGAGGACGAGTGCGTAGAGTGGGCAGAAACCATGATGGAACGCTCGCCATTGGCCCTGCGAATGATGAAAGCCGGATTCAACGCTGAACTTGACGGTCAGGCTGGAATTCAGGAATTGGCAGGTGACGCCACCATGCTCTACTACACCCTTGACGAGGCACAAGAAGGTGGCCGTGCCTTCTTGGAGAAGCGCAAGCCAGATTTCAGTAAGTATCCTCAATTCCCCTAAGTCAAGAGATAAGAGAAAGACCCTATCATTTAAAATAAAGTGAAAGCCCGTGCCAATGACCAATTATGATCTTTTGGCACGGGCTTTCTACATTTTAGTCTCCTGTCGTTTTAATTTTAAGAACCATCATGAAGACTATTCAGAGATTTTAGAAACCACGTGGACGACCGCCGAAGCCACCACCCGGGCCTCCAAAACCACCACGTGGACGACCACCGCGTCCCATACCGGGACCATCGCCAGGACCATGCATGTTCTGACGGGCATCCTTTCCACCAAATAGGTTGAAACGGTAAATCACGTGAAGCATCGCATAGCTATTGATAGCATTATACTCAGTATCACTACGCTGCATTGCCGATACAGTACGTGAGAAGTTGCTTTGATTGTCAAGGATGTCATAGAACTGCAGCATCACCGTCAGCGCCTTCCCCTTGAGGAAGCTTTGTGACACCTGTGCATTCCACACTAGCTCGTTGGTGTTCATCGAGTTATCATTGTAGCCGCGCCGACTGCTCTCATGCAAGTCGGTAGCAATGGACATGTTCCATGGTAGTGATACGTTGACATTCACACCATAAGCGAACTGCCAAGTATCGAGATTGGCTGTGGTCTGCAGGTCATTGCGCGTATGGCGATATTGCAAGTTACCGTCAAGCTCCACTTCAAGCCAATCGTTGCGGTAGCTGCCAGAAAGGCGTTCACCGAGCGTCATATCCTTTGTAGTGTTTTTCTGTGAGCTTTCCGTACTGCTCATCGTCACGTAGCCCACATCATTGGCATAGTTTAATGTAGTAAAGGTATTGATGTTCCATCGTCCGGCAGAATCTAGCGGAGTATTGAACATAAAGGCACCTCTGGCCGACCACTCACCGTTGATGTTTTCCGGACGTGTGATACGTCCACCCGTCGTCTCGTCATAGGTTACTCTGTTACTGATGGAATTGCTTGTCGTACTAAAGTTCAAATGCGCCATCACAGCCCTTTGAGTCTTCTCGAAGAAGCTGTTGTAGAACAGACGAAGTCTTTGGGTGAACGATGGCTTCAGTCCGGGGTTACCTGTAGAGATGTTGAGAGGGTCAGAATCATCATAAATATCAAGCAATTGAGACATCGTCGGCTGCGTGGTAGAAGCGCGATAATTGATTCTCAGGTTGCTCACTTTACTGAACCGATAGCGAAAATCCATTGTTGGTGAAACATTCGTCACAGTACGGGTTGTATCGACACTGACACCTTGATAGTTCTGAATGTAGTGTGACTTCTGCGGCTGCACCATCACGCCCACATTGAACTGATATTTTTTCTTTATCATACGCAACATCAGTTCGAGGCGGTGAGTATAGGTCTTATACTCAGCATATCGGCTCAAGTCATCATCTTTATAATAGGAGTAGTCGTGCTCCAGCAGATTGAGATAGCTGTCCCACTGACGATAACTAGGCGAGACGGAAGCAAAGAAATCTTCTCCAAGGTTGGAGAAATCATAAGTCTGACGGTCGCTTTTGCTGTAGTTGTATGTATATTGATAGCTGAACTGAAGGAAAACAGACTTCCAAAGCGGTTCACTGTAAGTGGTCTGCAGAGAGTAGGACCAAGACTTGGTGGGGGCGAGATTGTATCGGTTGGTCTGATAGGTGGAATCCTCACCGTTTTGATTTTGCACTTTAAAGAGATGCACGTTGGTGGTGGAAAGACTCTTCGAGTCACCGTCAGAGTAGCTGACATCGCCCCGCAACGTGAAGTTGCGTCCCCGGCTGTTGAGCTTTCTATTGTACTGAAGCATAGCTCCGGCGCTCGTCGACTTGGTGTAGGTCAGTGAATTGCTGCGACGGGTGTTCACCAAGACACTGTCGGCGGCAAGCTGTGTGAAGGACTCCGTGGAGAGAGAGTCGTCCACATAATTATAAGGATCATCATCGTAGGAGGCGGAAGTACCCGAGCTAAGCCCGTCACTTGTGCTGTAACTGAAGGTAGGTCTGAACATGATGTTGGTCATCGTATCAGGTGTCCACTCCACTCTGGCCCTTGCGTTCCACTGATTGGACCGAGAGAAACTATGCTGCTGACTATTGGAGAAAGCACCGGTAGAACTGATGAAGTTTTCTGTAGAACTCTTGCTGAGGGCATCACCATCACTGTGATTCCATCTCACGCTTCCGTTTACCTTGAGCTTGTTCTTTTCCTCATAGTTGAGGTTAAATCCTGCCATCTTCGAAGCATTGAGACCATTACGTCCCCTGCCAAAGCTTCCCCCTCTTCCGCCGAAACCCATATCATTGACATTGTTGGCATTGCCCATACCAAAGATACGCCACTTGCTGTTGAAGAATCCACCAAAGAGTTTGCCGCTGTATCGGCTTTCAGTTCCCACTGCGCCGTCGATATTGGTCATAAGCCCCTTGTTCATTCCGGGCTTGGTGCCAAAGTCAAGTACAGTCTGCTCGTTGCCATCGTCAATACCAGTCACACGTGCAAGATCACTCTTCTCATCATAAGCTTTTACTTTGTCAATAATTGATGTAGGGATATTCTTCATGGCAGTTTTGGTATCCCCGGTCATAAATTCCTTACCATCAATAAGGATTTTCTTCACCTCTTTACCATTAATAGTGATATTGCCATCATCATCTACTGTCGCTCCAGGCAGTCGTTTCACAAGTTCCTCAATAGTGGAGCCCTCAGGTGTCCGATAAGCTGCACTATTATATATAAAGGTATCTTCCTTCACTGCAACCTTGAGAGCCCGCGCCGTTACTCGTGCTTCCTTGAGCATAATAGCATCGGCTGTCATCACGGTAGTACCTAAAGCTACATTCTTATCACCGCTGACCTGCACCCGACGTACCAAAGGCTTATAACCGATACTCGACATTTTGAGCAGATACTGTCCCTCAGCCGGAGCCTGCACGACATATTTTCCACTGTCGTTTGAAACAGCACCGCCGATAAATGTCGAGTCCAGCTTCAACAGCTGTACCGTCACCATAGGGATAGTTTCCTTGGAATCATGGTCTACAAGGACACCCGAAATTTCTCGCTTTTGGGCATAAGCCAAGGTCGTAAAGACCAAAAGCAAAATCAATAGTAGACTTTTTTTCATTTCGTATTTCAAAATCCTTTAATTATCGATTGAACGAAAAACACATACAAAACTATGTGCTATTAGGGAAGGGATGAACTACATTTCCCAATACGCTCAATTAGATGTTGAAATATCAATTTCGTTTAACGGAAAAACCAAAAAAAGATAAGTTTGTGTGAATTTGTTGCACAAAGTTAATAATGAATGAGCAGAATGACTTTTCTCTTACTTAAAAAGTCTTAAGATATAAGTAGGAGATAATGAAGGAGCAATGATTTATTCGTATTTTTGCACTCATAGCAAACCCTACGCGCATGAAACAGAAAGTCATTATCTCCAAAAATCTGAATACAGAGATTGCCACAGCCCTGTCGGAATGTGAGCACGACAAATTGTTCGTGCTTACTGATGAAAACACATTCCGTCATTGTTGGCCAGTAGTGAATCAGTTTCTTTGCCTCCGCCAGGCACAATCTATAACGATAGCACCAACCGACATGCACAAGGATTTGAATTCGGTGATTCATGTTTGGGAAGAACTTCAAAAAGGTGGAGCGAGTCGACACTCCTGCCTTGTGAATCTGGGAGGCGGTATGGTAACGGACCTAGGAGGCTTCGCGGCTTCAACTTTCAAACGTGGAATCAATTTCATCAATATTCCTACCACACTTCTCGCCATGGTTGACGCCTCTGTTGGTGGCAAAACCGGCTTTAACTTTGGCGGATTGAAAAATGAAATCGGCGTCTTCAACAATGCTCATTTCGTCATCTTGGATACGGAATTTTTGAAAACCCTCGATGCAAAAAATCTTCGATCTGGCTATGCAGAAATGCTTAAACATGGCCTCATATCCAACGAAAAGCACTGGGCACAACTAGTTAGCTTTGACCTCGACCGACCCAATTGGAAAGAGCTTCAACATATGCTGGCCGATTCCGTAAAAGTGAAGGAAAATATTGTAACAAAAGATCCGAACGAACAGGGTATCAGGAAAGCGCTCAATTTGGGCCATACCATTGGTCACGCTTTGGAGAGTTTTTCCCTCGAGCAAGCTAAGGACCAAAAGAAAGAACCATTGCTACATGGCTATGCCGTGGCCTTCGGACTGATCTGTGAGCTCTATCTCTCGGTCATAAAAATGCACTTCCCCACTGATAAGATGCGAGAAACCACACGTTTCATTCTTGATAATTATGGCAGACCGGATTTCACATGTGACGATTATCCCAGACTGATTGAATTGATGCACCATGACAAAAAGAACACCAACGGCATCATCAACTTCACTCTGTTAAGCGGCATAGGCGACATTCATATCAATCAGACTGCTTCTGATGATGAAATTAAGGACGCTCTTGACTTCCTGAGAGAAGGATAAAGCAAAAATCCTATGCATATTGAATAGGCAACTTACATCTTGCCAAGGCCGGTGTTGACAAAAGCGTAATTTTTTTGCTCCGTCTGTCTTGACCTTCAAGCATTATACCAAAGTTTTTCGCCTCTTATTTCCAAAGGCATGTCGATATTATCTTCATAGAGCAAACCAGTGCCAAGCCCCTGCGGAAAAGTGATATGCGGTCCGTAAGTACGGGCACAGAACTGCGCTATGGCATTAAGTCCGACATTGCTTTCTAATGCCGAGGTAATCCATGAACCTATCCCTCTGGACCTGGCCATATTTATCCACTCCTGACATCCCCGCATACCACCATGCAGACTCGGCTTTAACACAAGATACTGCGGATGGATTGTGTTAAGCAATGCCTCCTTCATGGATGGAGTATTCACCCCGATAAGTTCTTCATCAAGGGCTATGGGCAATGGTGATTCTTTGCACAAACGTGCCATAACATCCCATTGTTTCTGTTTCACAGGCTGCTCTATGGAATGAATATGATAAGGAGCGAGGGCCTCCAGTCGCTCCATGGCGTTATCTGGCGTAAAGCCTCCATTGGCATCCACACGCAGTTCCACATCGTCCGGACCGAAATGCTTCCGAATATAGCGTACCAGTTCTAATTCGCGGTCGAAATCTATAGCCCCGATTTTCAGTTTCACACAATGAAATCCCTTCCGGAGTTTTTCCTCCATCCGCTGGAACATCTCTTCGAAAGTTCCCATCCACACCAGTCCGTTGATAGTAATGCCCTCCTCTCCCCAGGCGAAAGGAGTGTCGTAGAAAGCAGTATTGCCTCCGGCATCCAACTGAGCAAAAGCTGTCTCCAAGGCAAAGAGAATAGAAGGATAAGGACGCAACATCTCATAAGGAATGCTGCCCGTACGCTGTACTAAACCGCAAATGTCGCATAAGTTCCGCTCATATTCATCTTTGGGCAAGGCATCACAACTCAAGTCCGGCAATACAGAAGCCTCCCCCACTCCCGTAACGGAACTACCATCGGGCAATTGCCGCGTTACAGTTATATAATAAGAGAGATGCGTGGTATAGACTCCACGCGAAGTACCTGCAGGTTGCTTGAAGTGCAGCAACCGTGAACTGATGGAAATTTTCATGTTTTTCGGCGATTTTCTTATTGACTTGAATATACTCTTATTGACAGGAATAGACTTCAAAAAACTGGCAGGCCAATTAGATTTCCCGGAGTATTTTTTCTATTACTATAGGAAAATATTTCATTTCGAGCTGATGCTCTTTTTCAGCTATCTCTTCAGGAGTGTCGGACGGAAGAAGCGGCGTCCGATATTGGGCTATGATATCACCTCCGTCAATTTCGTTGCTCACCCAGTGCACTGTCATGCCGGTTTCCTTCTCCCCTGCAGCTTTCACAGCCTCATGGACATGATGCCCCCACATGCCCTTGCCACCAAATTTGGGCAACAGAGATGGATGAAGATTTATCATCCTATGGTCATAAGCCTCAATGAGAAATGCGGGAATGAACAACAGAAATCCAGCCAAGACTATAAAATCGACGTGATGACTGCGCAAAAGCGGAAGCAACACTTCAGGACGGTTGAATTCCTCCTTCGGTATTATCACGGTTTCAACACCCAGTCTTCTAGCCTTTTCCACTGCTCCAGCACTGGACTTGTTGCTCAACACAAGCGACACCTTCACTTCAGAGCTGTCCTTGAAATAGCGGATAATGTTCTCACAATTCGTTCCGCCTCCCGATACGAAAATGGCAATATGCTTCATATATGCTGCTTTTTATTCGTCCTCATCGTCCTCCCAACCATCGTCCTCGTCAAAGCCAAACATAAGTGGATCCTCAAAGGCGTCGAGAGCACGGCGTTCTTTCTTCGTAGGGCGCCCCGTACCACGAGCTCTGTCTACAAATCCACTAATACGACTCATCTCCAACAGTTCATACTGTTTGGGGTCTGTGACATTCTCAAGAACCTGTGGCACCAACTTCGCTCCCACCCTCTGTTCTATGCAAGTCTTGATACGGAAGGAATAAGTAATTGGAGGTTTCTTAACTGATATCACGTCACCCACCTTCACCGTATGACTGGGTTTAAGAGTGACGCCCTCACTTGTGACACGCCCGTTTTTGCAGGCGTCGGCTGCCATTGATCGGGTTTTGAATATACGAGCTGCCCACAGCCATTTGTCCAGTCGCGCTGTAGGACCACTTTTTGGCAAACGCAGATTTTTTCCTTCTGTTGACATCACTTTCCTTTTTCAAAACAACAACTGATGTTTTAGCCTCTCTTGTCCTCTTTCAAGAAACACAAAGCCTAGTGTTTTAAAAACGACAAATTCACTTCCGTTGAAATTTAAATAACCCTATCAGACTCGACAGTTACCTTTTAGAGATACCTCAGCAACCTTTTGGTTGCAATCTGGCAGTCCGTCTTTAAAAAATTAAATCTCAGAGGGTATGCTATTCCAAGGACTGGAAAAATATGGCTCTGTCGAAAGATTCGGCATCAGCGCTTTCTCTTACCAAATTTATTAAATTGATTCATGGTGCGGTCAATACCCTGAAGCACAAAACTTTGAATAATGTCTCCGGCCATGTTAATGGTAGGCTGCAATTGTTCCATTTCCTCAGGAGAGTATTTGCCGAGAACCCAATCTATCTGTCCGCCTCTGGGATAGTCGTTGCCTATACCCACACGCAAACGGGCAAAATCCTGTCCTATCATTTGAATGATGTGTCCAAGACCATTGTGTCCTCCGTTACTACCATTCTGCTTCAACCTGAAGTCTCCAAGTGGCAAAGCAACGTCATCGGATATGACAAGCAGCCGTTTTTGATCTATCTTTTCCTCGTTGAGCCAATATCTCACCGCGTTACCGCTGAGGTTCATGAACGTGGTGGGCTTTAATAGAAAAATTTTTCTTCCTTTCAACGAAGTCTCAGCCACGAAGCCATAACGCCTGTCGCTAAAACAAATATTGGACGCCTTTGCAAAAGCGTCCAATACCATGAATCCTGTATTGTGGCGAGTTCCGGCATACTCATCGCCGGGATTACCAAGCCCACAAATTAAAAATTTATCCATTACTTCTCAGCAGCAGCATCAGCGGGAGCATCAGCACTCTCACCCTCAGCTTCTTCTGTACCAGTGTCGGCAGACATTGCGTTACGTGTCATCTTCACTGAGCAAACCACTACCTCCTTAGGAGTAGCCAGCTCAAGGCCCTCGAAGCTCAAGTCACCTACCTTGATGCTCTTTCCGAGACGCAGAGAGGTAACGTCAATATTAAGATGCTCGGGAATCTGCTGATAAGGAGCGGTTACATTAATCTTACGGATGGAGAGGTTCATACGACCACCATCACGAACGCCCTGAGCCAGTCCTTCCAGCTTCACAGGTACGCCAATAGTGATAGGCTTCTGGTCGTTCACCTCGAAGAAATCTACATGCAGAGGAGCATCAGTCACAGGATGGAACTGAATTTCCTTCATGATGGCGGTATGTGTCTCACCGTCAATATCCAGCTTTACAACATAAATGTGGGGAGTGTAGATGAGCTTACGGAGCTCATTGAAAGGGCTCGCAAAAGCCAGTGCCACGGGCTTGCCGTCCTGCTTTGCCTCACCATAAAGGTTGCAGGGTACCATACCCTCCTTGCGGAGCTGCTTGGAAGCTTTCTTACCAAGGTCTGTACGCTTCCGACCTGTAACAGTAATCTCTTTCATAACTGTGTTACTCTAAATTAAATGGTTGATATTAATTCGCCATCACACTGGAAAGTTAAAGGCTTGAGACTTACTGTCCGTCACCTCTACCAATCTGAAAGGCGTTGCAAAGGTACACCTTTTATTTCTATCGAACAAAAAAATAATAAAATAATATCGTTTATTTTTGCGTATCAATGGTTTTTTGACTAATTTTGCAACGTTATAAATGCATATTTCAAGAAATCATTAAGAGTTATGATTAACCGCGAATTAATTAGAATCAAGATAGTCCAGTTAACCTACGCATACTATCAGAACGGAAACAACAACATAGATACGGCTGAGAAGGAGCTGCTTTTCAGTCTTACTAAGGCGTACGACTTGTATAACTATCTCTTGGAACTTATTGTCGCCGTTACACGCGAGGAGCGCCATCGCAACGAGATTCTTACACAAAGAGCTCAAAGGGAAGGACAAGAAGCTCCCTCGCAGAAATTCATCTATAACAAATTCGCCCTGCAGCTCGAGGAGAATAAAATGCTTAATGAATTTATTGAAGACAAGCATATTTCCTGGAACGACGACATCGAATTCATCCGCAAGCTTTGCAACCAAATTGAGCAAAGCCAAATATATAAGGACTATATAGAAAGCGGAGAAGGCGACTACGAGGAGGACAGGGAGCTGTGGCGCAAGCTCTATAAGCTCTTCATCGAAGACAACGATGACCTCAGCGCCCTTCTAGAGGAAAAGAGTCTTTACTGGAACGACGACAAGGATGTCGTAGACACTTTCGTACTGAAGACCATCAAACGCTTCGACCCGAAGAACAAAGGCAAACAGGAACTTCTGCCCGAGTACAACGACATTGAAGACAAAGAATTCGCACGTAAACTCTTTCGCGCCACCATACTCAATGCAGATACCTATCAGCGGTACATGAGTGAAATCTCTCGCAACTGGGAACTTTCCCGGGTAGCTTTCATGGATCTCATCATCATGCAGATAGCCATTGCCGAGCTCGTTAATTTCCCGTCCATTCCCGTATCAGTAACCATTAACGAATATGTAGAACTGGCGAAGGTCTACTCTACGCCTCGCTCCGGTGGATTCATCAATGGTATGCTCGATGCCATTGCCCGTTTCCTCAATAGTGAAGGGGTGATAAACAAACCTATGGAAGAGCCTCAGCAGCAAATGCACGAGCAACAAAAGCCCGTGAAGCGAGTTCGTTTCGTCCATCGACCGAGAGTCAACCAAGAGGAAACTTCCGACGATGACTCGAACACGACAACTCCAACCCAACAGGAAGACAACGATGTCACTTCCGAGGAAACTTCTACAAACACAAGTGCTCCTTCCGACAAACAGGAAATTATCAGTGAAGACCAGAATAATCAGTCGGATGCCGAGTAATTCACGCAGCTAACATCATTTTAATAACAGATAAACAAAACAATGACTACAATCCTCTTAGCAGCACAGGCTTCAAGCCAAGGGGGCAGCATGATGTCCATGCTCCTCATGATGGTGGCTATCTTTGTCATCATGTGGCTCTTCATGATTCGCCCTCAGCAGAAACGTCAGAAAAAAATCCGTGAGTTCCAGAACGCCCTGAAGGAAGGCACCCCCGTGGTGACCGGCGGCGGCATTTACGGCACCGTGAAGAATATCAACCTTGAGAAGAACACCGTAGACGTGGAAATTGCACGTGGTGTGGTCATCACCGTTGATAAGGGCTACGTCTTTGCCGACGCTTCCCAGCAGCAGCCCAATGCCTGAACTCAAGCAAACAAATCACACAATCAGAAATTTCTTGTTTCATCTGTTAAACAAGGAATTTCTGATTTTTCTGTTCTTTCTCTTACTCAGCAGCGTCTTTTGGCTTATGATGACGCTTAACGAGACCTACGAGAGAGAGCTGAAGGTGCCATTGCGTCTTGTCGGAGCCCCTCGAAACGTTGTCATCACAAGTGCCCCATCTGATACCATTCGTCTCACCGTTCGCGACAAGGGCTTTGTACTCATCACCTACGACATCAGTCATAAGCTCAGAACTTTGCAGATGAATTTCAATACCTACGCTAACAAGCAATCGGGTCATGGCATCATACCCATGGCCGATGTACAGAAACTCATCAAGCAACAGCTTGCATCTTCTACGACCATCACTTCTATCAAGGCTGACCAGTTGGATTTCTTCTTCAACTATGGACTCAAGAAAAAGGTAAAAATAGAACTTGTAGGCAACATTCAACCTGCAAAAAACTATTATCTTTCTCATATTGAAATGTCGCCAGAAGTAGCCTTGGTCTATGCCAGCAAAAAGCTCTTGGACAGTATACAGACCATCTCTACAGAGTTTGTTAACATTGTAAATTTCGATGATACCGTGGTTTGCAATGTGAAATTAAAAGCTATCAGAGGAGCGAAGTTCGAACCATCCTCCATTCAGCTCAAACTCTATCCCGACATCCTCACTGAAGAGTCGATGGAAGTGCCCATTCAAGCCATCAACAAGCCTGATGATCTTATCATTCGAACATTTCCTCAAAAAGTCAAGGTCAATTTCACTGTCGGAGCGAATATGTTCAGGGACATCAGACCGGAAGACTTCAAGGTTGTGGTCGATTATAAGGAAATTCAAGCCCACCCATCCGACAAGTGCAACCTCTATCTTACCGACAAGCCGCATGGCGTGAGAAAGGCCAAGCCCGAAATTGAACAGGTAGACTATCTCATCGAACAGCAATAGAACAACATGACGGAGCTACCCAGAAAACTATATTTCGGCAATATGAAAATTGCCGTCACAGGAGGCATTGGCAGCGGTAAGAGCTATTTCTGCCAACTTCTGCGGGAAAAAGGCATAGAGGTCTACGACTGCGACAATGCTGCCAAAAGACTTATGGCTACAGATTTGCGCTTGCAAGAAGAGTTGCGTGCCCTTGTCGGAGAGGAAGTCTATAAGGGTAATGTGCTACAAAAAAGAATATTGGCTTCTTTCCTCTTGCAATCCGAACGCAATAAGCAACAGGTTAACGGCGTCGTCCACCCGGCAGTAGCTCGCGATTTCCTCGAAAGTGGACTAAACTGGCTCGAAAGTGCCATACTCTTCGAGAGCGGCTTTGACCACAGAGTTCATTTCGACTTTGTAGTGGCAGTCACAGCACCGCGCACCGTCCGAATGAATCGTATCATGACTCGAGATAATATCTCCGCCGAAAAAGCTGGTGAATGGATTGACTGCCAAATGCCATCTGAAGAACAGGAAGCAAGGGCTGATGCAGTCATCACCAACGACGGAATAGCCGACTTAAATATTCAAACGGAACTCTTGTTGAAGAGAATTGCCACTCTCCGTAAATAAAGAATTTCAGACAGATTACAATATTTTTAATAACTTTGAAGGCCATTGGCCATAAAAACAAAAACAGAACAAAATGGAAACAATACTTGCAATCTCAGGCAAGCCGGGACTCTACAAACTCGTGTCCCGAGGAAAAATGAATCTCATCGTTGAAGCCCTCGACGAAACCCACCGCAGAATGCCGGCTTTTGCCAGTGACCGCGTAACCAGTCTCGGCGATATCGCGATGTATACCGATGCAGAAGACATCGAATTATGGAAGGTGCTTGAAAGCGTAGGAAAGAAGGAGAACTCTAAGCCTGCTTCTATCAACTATCGCAAGTGCTCCAGCAAAGAACTCCGTGACTACTTCAGTGAGATACTTCCCAACTTCGACAAGGATCGTGTTCACGACAGCGATATTAAGAAACTCCTTCAGTGGTACGACATTCTCGTCAAGGCTGGACTGTCAGACTTCAAGACAGTACTGGCTCCTACTCAGGGCTCCAACATCGACGATCGTAAAAATACGGAAGAAGAAGCCCAAGACAAAGCCGACAAACAATAATCCGCACTTCATAACTGGCGATTGCAAAGGCCCCCGTCCTGTTGAGACGGGACAGAGCAATCGCCTTTTTTATATAACTGACATGGCAGAGCGCCACTATTTCTATCACATTATCGGAATCATTGTGGTTCTCATATGGGGCACAACCTTCGTCAACTCCAAGGTACTGCTTCTCCACGGACTGGAAGCCCATGAAGTTTTTACACTTCGCTTCCTCATCGCTTACATCTGCATTTGGTTCATTTCACCTCACAAATTGTTCTCCGACAACTGGCACGACGAACTTCTCATGCTGGTACTCGGAATGACGGGTGGTTCTTTATACTTTCTAAGCGAGAACTGGGCCGTAAAAATAAGCTATGTCAATAATGTTTCTTTCATCGTCTGCACTGCACCGCTCATTACCACCATCCTTGCCATTCTTTTCATTAAGGAAGTAAAAGCCACACCCCTTCTCATCGGAGGTTCACTCACTGCACTGACAGGCGTAGCTCTGGTCATCTTCAATGGTCGTTTTGTCCTTCGACTCAATCCTGCAGGGGATTTGCTGGCTATGGGGGCATCTGTCAGTTGGGCAATCTACTCGTTATTAATGAAGAAAGTGGCCAATCGTTACAGCGCCGTTTTCGTCACTCGCAAAGTATTCTTCTATGGTTTGCTGACCATTCTGCCCGTCTACCTCATTGCGCCTTGGGACTTTCCCCTCTCTGGATTGCTACAACCGGCCGTGTGGGGAAATCTCATTTTTCTGGGCTTCATAGCTTCATTCGTATGCTTCGCCCTGTGGAGTCTCGTCATCAAGAAGATAGGAGCCATGTCTGCCAGCAACTATATCTATCTAAATCCTGTTTCCACCGTAGTCGCATCCGCTATCTTTCTCGATGAACCAATGACATGGATTGCCTATCTTGGTAGCGCACTTATACTTGGAGGCGTTTGGTTAGCCAACAAATAAGACCCAAAAGCCTCTATTCTGTTGTACTAAAGGAGCTTTGGAACAAGAAAACTAACATCTTTTATTAAAAAAACCGCCAAAACATTAGGGAATGACAATTATTTTACCTAAGTTTGCAAAGAATTAGCAATTTTGAACAGAGCACGCGTCCTACACTGCCACAAGCAGCTGAAACGCCTGCAACAATCATCCAAATCATAAACTTAAAAAAGTTGAAATGATGGACTCTCAAGAGAATACCCTGGAACAGGGAAAGTTGGAAGAGCAGAAGTCGGCTGTACCCGCTTCTGAAGTCGAAAACAGCGAAGCCGTGCCTGCAGAAAACAGCGAGGCCGTGCCTGTCGAAAACAGCGAAGCCGTGCCTGCAGAAGACAGCCAGGCCAAGTCTGGTGATAACAGCGAAACCTTGCCTGTCAAGGACAGTGAAACTACACCTGCCGAAGACAGCAAAGCTGCGCCTGCAGAGGACAGCGAAGTCAAGTCTGCTGATATAAATGAAAGCCAGACTGACGCTCCATTCAAGAAAAACTATGCCTCCAAACAGGAAGTGCTCGAGCGCGTAAAGGAAATTGCGCAGACGGTGGACAATCCCTCGAAAGAAGAAGTGGATCACCTTAAATCTGCCTTTTACAAATTCCAGATAGCTGAGCGCGAGCAACGTATGAAAGACTATCTTGCGCAAGGAGGTAACCCTGACGAATACCAGATATTGCCCGATGATGAAGAGCAGTCTTTTAAGGCTGAGATGCAAATCATCAAGGAAAAGCGTGCCAAGGTATTCCGCCAACAAGAGGAGGAAAAAGAGGCCAACTTAAAACGTAAGCTCGAAATCATCGAGAAGATAAAGGCCATGGCCACCTCTCCTGACGAGGCAAACAAGTCCTATAATGAGTTCAAGGCACTGCAACAGGAATGGAAAGAAATCAAAGCTGTTCCCGCTTCCAAGGCCAACGAACTGTGGCGCAACTACCAGCTCTATGTTGAGCAGTTCTACGACTTGCTCAATCTCAACCGCGAAGCACGCGAGTATGATTTCAAGCGCAATCTTGAAATCAAGACCAAGCTTTGTGAAGCCGCAGAAAAACTTGCTGACGAGCCTGATGTCATCAGCGCATTCCATCAATTACAGGATCTCCATGCTCAGTATCGTGAGACAGGCCCCGTAAGTAAGGAACTGCGAGAACAGATATGGGCACGCTTCAAGGCAGCAAGTACTGTAATCAACAAGAAGCATCAACAGCACTTTGAACAACTCCGTGCAGAGGAGGAAGAGAACCTTACCAAAAAGACGGCACTCTGCGAGAAGGTGGAAGCCATTGCCAAGGAGGAGAACAAAAATGCTGCAGACTGGGAGAAACACACCAAAGCTATTATCGAAATTCAGCAAGAATGGAAGAAAATAGGCTTCGCCCCACAGAAGATGAACGTCAAAATTTTCGAACGCTTCCGTGCTGCGTGCGATGACTTCTTCTCTCGCAAATCTGCCCACTTCAAGGAAATGAAAGCTCGCTTCCAGGAGAATGCCGCCAAGAAAAAGGCTCTCGTGGAGAAAGCACAAGCCCTGACGGACAGTACCGACTGGAAATCTACTTCCGACAAACTCATCGCCTTGCAAAAGGAATGGAAAACTATCGGCATGGTACCCAAGAAGCTAGGAGACCAGTTATGGAACGATTTCCTCACCGCCTGCAACCACTTCTTCGAGGCCCGCAATGCCGCCAATGCCGGCACTCGCGGAGCTGAACGCGCAAATCTCGAAAAGAAGCGTAACATCATCGCACAGCTCAAGGCTCTTGCAGAAGAGACTGCCGACGATGTTCAGCAAAAAGCTCAGCAACTCGTGGAGGAATACAATCAAGTGGGACACGTACCCTATAAGGAGAAAGACAAAATCTATAAAGAGTTCCACGATACATTGGACAGCCTTTACGACAAACTTCATATCTCCCTCGCTAATCGTCGTCTGGACAACTTTAAGCAGAATCTCAAAAGCGTGGCCAAACGTGGCGAAGACGCTGTCGACAATGAACGTGGACGTCTGATGCGTCGTTATGAGCAACTCAAGCAAGAGATTGCAACCTATGAGAATAACCTCGGATTCCTTAATATCTCCAGTAAGAAGGGCAATTCGCTCGTCGTTGAAATGAACCGTAAGGTACAAAAGCTAAAGGACGAGGCAAAACTTGTACGCGAGAAAATCAAGATTATCGATAACAGCAACAAGGAGGACGAAGAGTAAGCCTCTGCCCTACCGTTGCCAAACGGAATAGAGGGAACTTTTGTTCCCCGCCTTCATAACCGAAAGGGCCGCCAGGAAACTAAGTTTCCCGGCGGCCCTTTCTTTTTGTTTCTACTGTTCAAACGCCTGCCATCTGCATACATCCGTTGAAATTCCCTGCAAATTCAATGAAAACGACAAGAAATACCGGAGAGAGATGAGGCACAGGAGAAAATTGACAGAATCTGCTACCCCGCGCCCGAAGGCTGTAAATTGTTTTGTGGGTGTTGTTATCTCACAGTAACCGCTTGAACCGCATGATAATCCAGCAGAGCGTACTCACAAGCAAGGAAATGATAAGCGCCACGAGGAAGCCGAAATGGCTCTGTTCCATTCCGTTGATAACATTCATTCCGAACAGAGATGCAATGAAGGTGCCGGACATCATGATGATGGAGACCGAAGTCAGCGTACGCATCACGTTGTTCATATTGTTGTTAATGATACTTGAATAGGTATCCATCGTCGACTCCAGAATGTTCGAGTAGATATTGGTCGTCTCTCTTGCCTGTGTCATCTCGATATTTACATCCTCGATAAGGTCCGCGTCAAGTTCATCTACCTGCAGTTTGAATTTCAGTTTCTGTAAGAGGGTCTCGTTGCCACGAATAGAAGTGATGAAGTAAG
This sequence comes from Prevotella sp., assembly GCA_050946475.1. Taxonomy (GTDB): domain Bacteria; phylum Bacteroidota; class Bacteroidia; order Bacteroidales; family Bacteroidaceae; genus Prevotella. The sequence continues at coordinate 7,897 of JBMNUW010000024.1, read as the reverse complement.
TCAGCGAGTCCTGCAAGCGCGACAATCCGATGAGGCTTTCGTTGTTCACCTCGTGGTCCAGGTTGTGCTTGGCTTTCTCTATAAGTACATTGATTTGCTTCAGCCGCTTCAGATACCATACAGCGGAAGAGAGGAAGAGGCGGAATATCATGTCAACATAGTCGGTAAAACCCTCACCGCGCTTCTGCTGATAGCTCACGAAATCTATCATCATATTCGTCTCGTAGAAGCACACCGTGATAGTGACATCCCGCTTGTGAATAATACCCAACGGCACGGTAGTGTAAGGTGTACGCGATCGTATCTCCTTTACGTAAGGGATACGCAGAATGATGAGCATCCATCCGTCGTCGTACTCATAGCGCGCACGCTCGTCGGTATCGCTCACGTCCGAAAGAAAATAATCAGGAATGTGGAAACGCTCTTCTAGTTCTCTCTGGTCCTCGTCAGAAGGACACGTCACCTGAACCCAGCAATTGGGTTGCCACTCATTGAGTTGCTTCAGGCTTTTCTCAATGTTCCAATATGTTCTCATTGTGCTAATCTCCATCGACAAGAATACAAGTGGGGATTAGCACCTGCCGGAGCTTCATCCTCACGCCGTCATCTTGTCGTTTTCCGCGTGATAATCGTCCATTTGTTGATTAATAATTGGTTTGATGCTGCAAAATTAAGGAAAATAAACTGTTTAGCCAAGTCTTATCGCCGTTTTTTTGTTTTCCAAGTCACAATTCACTTAAGTCTGATGCCTTCGCCTCATCCAAATACATAGGGGCTTGCCGACATTCTGTAGCAAGCCCCTATGCATTCTTTTATTTTATTTATAAATATCAGATATACTTCACAGAAGGTCCGTATTGATTGTCTCCTATCTGCGAATCCTTCACTGTCAAATACAACAGCAGGAACGGTCCAACTATCGGCACCAAACCCCACAGAATGTTCCATCCACTCTTGCCGATGTCGTGCAAGCGCCGGAAGCTAACTGCCACTCCCGGAATGATAGTGCAGATAAATGCAATGCAATAGAAAACACCATAAGGTAGTTCTCCCAAGGTCAGGCCAATATTCTGTCAATGAATGCCGTTGCCGCTCCTAACACAAAGCAGAACATGGCATACCACCAATACTCTGAACGACGTGCGCGCCCACTGAATGTGGCATACTTGGAGAAAACACTCTTTATGGCCTCGGTAAAACTAAGCATAGGAAGAACTTTACTATAATCATTCATTTTGTTTAAGACAAGTTTTAGAACGCTTTCACAAGTCTGATTATATAAATTGTATCAGCAGCTACTAAAAAAGGCAGCGCCGTATTTTCAGTTATTATAATAAGGCGGGCACCCTTGTCCGAAGGCTTTTCTTCCAAGGATGCTCGCCCATATTGAATTAGATATTTTATTTCTCAGGAATCTGTTCGAGAGCTGTGGTGAGAAGTTTCCAGAAAGGCTCTGCAGTAGCTATCTCAAAGCGCTCGTTGGTCGTGTGGGGCGAGAGCAATGTCGGACCGAGTGACACAACGTCCATGCCGGGATACTTGCCCAAGATGACTGAGCACTCCAGTCCGGCGTGGTCTGCCTGCACAGCGGCTTCCTTGCCATTCTGCTCCTTGAAGAGTTTCTTCAACAGGTTCAGTATCTCGCTGTTGGGATTGGGGTCCCAGCCACCGTAACTGCCACTGAGCTCCACCTTCATACCTGCCATTGAAAATACGCTCGACAACGTGTCGGCGATATATTCCTTCATGTCCTCACGACTGGAACGCGCCAGAATCTTAATAGCAGCCTTACCGTTCTTGATATCGATAATGGCCAGGTTGCTCGATGTCTCCACCACTGTGGGATAGGCGGGAATCATGCGAAGCACACCGTTGTGGCAGCCGTGGATGGCATCCACAAGGTTGTCTTGGATTTCTGCTGGCACGAGTTTAGCGGGCTTGTCGGTTTCTTCAGCGGTGAACACCACGTTTTTCTCGATTCCCTTGTATTCGTCCTCGATGAGCTTCCGCTGGTCTTCCACCAACTGCTTCAGTGCCTCCACCTTATCCTTGGGAAGGGCAAGCACCACCTCAGCCTTGAAAGGAATGGCGTTGCGCATGTTTCCGCCCTCCCATGTTGCGAGGCGGGCACCGAGTGTGGCAATAGCTTTGCGCACCACGCGAGCCATCTCCTTGTTGGCGTTGGCACGTCCCTCGTTTATTTCCAGGCCGGAGTGTCCGCCCCGGAGTCCTTTCAGCATAAGGCGCACAGCGGCCTCCTGGTCGTTGTCCACTTCCTTATATTCCATTGTGGCGGTGATGTCCACACCACCGGCTGAACCGATAACGAACTTGCCCCAAAGCTCGGAGTCAAGATTCATCAGTATATCGCTGTGCAGTTCACCTGTAGGCAAATCGTTCACGCCATACATGCCTGTTTCCTCATCAGCAGTGATGAGAGCCTCCAACGGACCATGTTTCAAGTCGTTGCTCTCGAAGATGCCCATGATGGAAGCCACACCGATACCGTCGTCCGATCCGAGCGTGGTGCCCTTGGCTTTTACCCATCCGTCCTCGATGTAGGTCTCTATGGGGTCATTAACGAAGTCATGATGAGAGTCGGGAGCTTTCTGCGGTACCATGTCCATGTGTGCCTGGAGCAAAACGGTCTTACGGTTTTCGAAACCAGGTGTGGCGGGCTTACGCATCACAATGTTTCCAGCCGGATCCTTAAAGGCTTCTATGTCGTGGTCTTTGGCAAAGTCTAGCAGGAATTGCTGTACCTTCTCCAGATGACCCGATGGACGGGGAATTTGCGTAAGAGCGGCAAAATTGCGCCAGATGGCCGCAGGCTTCAGATTCTTAATTTCTTCCATAGTAATTGATATTTAATAGGTAATGTACGACAACTTCCTTTTGCAGAATTTGTCTAATTTCTCGCAAATATACAATAATATCGTATAACTTCCAAGAAAATCAGACGAAATTTGTCCGTGGAACATATAAATCCATAACAAGATTCCACGACTATCTCCTGCAATTTGTGATATTACCTATTGCGGAATAAATCGATTCATTTTCCGTCAGTTGCACATTGGGCACATTCCCTCCCAGCCAGCCTTATACTGACTTTCTCGTAAAGCTCAGACGCAACCATGCATAGATACCGAGCACAGCCACCAGCAGGGTCTGCACAAAGTGGACAATGAGTACGAAATAAAGAGCATCCTGTTGTGCCACTCCGAAAAGCATCAGCATGGTTTTCACGGCGAAGTGCCAGGGACCGGCTCCATTGGGCGTTGGTACTATCACAGCGATGGAGCCCACCACGAAAGTCACCAGTGCACAGCCGATACCGAGATGGGACGTGGAAGCAAAACAGAAAAAGGTGAGATAATAATGGAGGAAATAGCACACCCATATAGCCAGTGTATAGAAAAGGAAGAGTGGCACGTTGGCTACATTTTTCACGGACAGTACGCCTTCCCACAATCCACGGAAGGTGTCGCGCATCTTATTATAAACCGACATCCGTCGAAAAAGCCACACCAGGAGTATCAGCACAGCCACTCCACACACTCCCGTCACCAGCCATCCTGTCAATGAGAAAGCGGAGAAAATCGTATCCAGTCGGGTGCCGGTCTTCTGAAAGAAAATGTCGAAGAAACGGAACTGGAAGATAAATGTCAGTGCCGTAACGACAAGTACCAGTACAGAGTCGATGGCGCGTTCTGTGACTACAGTGCCCAAAGCCTTGGGAAAGGAAGTACCTTCCCAACGGCGCAGCACACCGCAACGGGCAAACTCACCGATACGGGGAATGATGAGACTCGCAGCGTAGGAAAGAAACACCGCGTTGACAGCCACATCCCTTCGGGCATGTTCTCCGATGGGTGACAGCGTCTGACGCCAGCGCAGTCCCCGGAATGCCTGGGCCATGATGCCAAAGGGAAACGACAACAGCATCCACGTCCAGTTCATCTCATGGAGAACCACCTGACGCACCTGCTCGAAATCAAAATCCCGATACATCCAATAAAGAATGGCACCACCCAAGACCAATGAGAGCGCCACCTTGAATATGTTGTTTGTCAACTTGCTCATTGCGGAATATTAACCGCAAAGTTACTGCAATTCTGATGAACGACAAAGAATTCGACCTCCTTTTTCCCCTGTCAGCCATGATTTCCGTCTGTAATTCCGGTCTATTTTACGCTTCACCCTTCACGAAAATATGGACTTACTTGAATATTAAAACAGACTTGACCTGTATCAATTCACTTGACCCCGGTCAATAAAACAGGCTGAAAACGGCTTTTTCATCTAAATTGTTTGCGCACACAAATTATTCTGTCTATCTTTGCAGTGTAAATATAAGGAACACCTCGAGAGAATCCGAGATAAACTCTTGATAAGAAGGATAACAGAAGATTCAAACGAATTAAAGATTAGAAAGGTAAAAGGATTATGACAATGTTTTCATTTTTGACTATCGTTGCAGTGATGTTCGTCGCAATTAGTCTGATGGCCATAACCATGGACCGCAAGGCTGAAAACAAGTAAGACGTTCACTGTCTTTTATGAGAAAAAGGTTTAAAGTTAGCATATAGGAAAAGGACTGTTACCGTTTCATGCGGTGACAGTCCTTTTTCTTTATCTGTAAGCATAATGCAGAAAAAGAATTCTCCTTGAAACTCCCTTTATGTATGTAATATATCAATCAACGTTTATAATGAATATTAACAACATTTCTTCGACTCTATAACGTCAATCATCAACCTGCAAAACATCAATCCTCACCCTATATTACATCAATCGTTGACTTTTAAAACATCAATTGTCAACCTTTATAAGGTCCATGTGAAAATAAACAACGAGGTAATTCTTAGCAAAATTTGAATTTATATTCTGCCAAGTCAACCTACATTATCATTATCAAAAATACTGATAGTAGTCAACAAGAATCATTAAACATCTTCTCTAAACTAGAGTTTTTCATAAGCCCGTTAGTGGAGTTAGAACGGCTCCTAACCAGGGAATAAATGTCTCCCAAATGAGGGAAGATTAAGACTCAGCTGGGACTCAATCGTGTCCCAACTGGAGCTTAATCATGCTCCACTTGGGGCTTAATCGTGTCCCAAGTGGGACACTTCCACAATAAAGGTTCTTGAGACGGTCATTAAGGCTATATGAGTGCTACATAAAGGCTATTTGAAAGCATGAAGGATGATTGGAGAATTTATCGGTTCGGACAGTAACGAATTTAGGAACATTTTACTACCTTTGCAGAAAATAGGAGCAGGAGACGGCAACTCTCGACAATGGAAACCGCTCACTGCCGTCAATCACACAATAAAATGAAACAGGTAAGACCCAAGAAAAACCTGGGACAGCACTTTCTCACCGACCTCAACGTGGCCCGGCGCATAGCCGACACCGTGGATGCCTGTCCCGTAATACCCGTTTTAGAGATAGGCCCCGGCATGGGCGTTCTCACACAATATCTCGTGGAGAAACCGCGAGAGGTGAAAGCCGTGGAAATCGATGATGAAAGTGTAGCCTATCTTCACGAAAGATTCCCAAAACTACGCGACAACATTATTGGTGAGGACTTTCTCCGTATGGATCTCACGCAGGTTTTCGGTGGTCGTCCCTTCGTACTAACGGGCAATTACCCCTACGATATTTCCTCGCAGATTTTCTTCAAGATGCTCGACAACCGCGACCTCATCCCCTGTTGCACAGGAATGATACAGCGTGAAGTTGCCCTCCGAATGGCTGCAGCTCCTGGCAGCAAGACATACGGCATTCTTTCGGTTCTCATCCAGGCATGGTACGATGTGGAATATCTCTTTACCGTTGATGAGGGTGTATTCAACCCGCCACCCAAGGTGAAGAGCGCTGTCATCCGCATGATGCGTAACAAGACCGAGCATCTCGACTGCAACGAACAACTCTTCCGGCGCGTGGTGAAAACAGTGTTCAACCAGCGGCGAAAAATGCTCCGCGTCTCTCTCCGCCAGCTTTTCAGTAAAGATAATATGCCCTCTCCCGAGTTTTTCGCCCAGGACATAATGACGCGACGACCCGAACAGCTTAGCGTCGCCGAGTTTGTGAACTTGACTAACCTCGTGGAACCAATTTTAATTCATAATTCATAATGCATAATTTGGCAGACGCGGTGAACATCAGTTGCGATTGAGAATTGTAAAGGCATTCTACGAAGCTCGGCTGTGTGGCTTTATACCAAAGAGGACACAGTTGCAGAGGCTCGATAAAATCAAAGACGAAAAATGACGGACAATAGGAATATAAATACGACCAACAAAAAACAAGCCGGTGATGCTGGTCAAAGGCGCAGTCAATATGCAGAGTTACTGACCTCGCTGACCAGTCTGATAGAGGACGAGACGGACCTCACCGCTATCCTTGCCAACACGGCCGCCGCTCTCCACCAGACTTTCGCCCCTCGCTTCTTTTGGACAGGGTTCTACCGTGTCTGCGGCGACGAACTGCTACTGGGTCCTTTCCAGGGTCCCGTTGCCTGTACGCATATTGCTTTTGGCCGTGGTGTCTGCGGAGCAGCCTGGCAACGAGGCGCAACCATTGTCGTAGATGACGTGAATCTCTTTCCCGGACACATTGCCTGTAGTTCGCTATCTCAGTCAGAAATTGTTGTCCCCGTTAAGTCACATGGTAAAGTAGCTGCCGTGATAGACATCGACAGCCGGGACATCGCTGCCTTTGATGACAATGACCGTGACGGTCTGGAGCAGGTAGCAAAGCTACTGTCCAGTAAATTCTAAGCCTGCAATAACATAAAACATCCACATATGAAACATCTCCTGACAGCAGCCCTTGTGGCCTTCTCGCTCTCTGCCGGCGCACAACGCTACAGCGGCAATCCCATTCTAGCCGGCTTCCATGCTGACCCCGAAGTAGTCTACTCCAACGTCACAAATCGTTACTACATCTATACCACTACTGACGGCACCCCTGGTTGGGGCGGATGGTATTTCACTGCCTTCTCATCTGCCGACCTGACACAATGGCACTATGACGGTATCGTGCTCAACCTGCCGCGCGACACTCGATGGGCTAGCGGCAATGCTTGGGCACCCGCCATCATTGAACGGAAGAACAAGGACGGACAAGGATATACCTATTACCTCTATTACAGCGGAGAAACCGGACACGGCAAGGCTATTGGCGTAGCCACAGCAAGTTCACCCACAGGACCTTTCCGCGACTTCGGGAAGCCCATCGTTGACCACAGACCTCAAGGACTGCGAAACGGGCAACAGATTGACGTCGACGTTTTCCAAGACCCCGTTTCCGGGAAGTACTACCTATATTGGGGCAACGGTTACATGGCTGGAGCAGAATTGAACGATGACATGACCTCTATCCGGCCCGAGACAGAAACCGTGCTGACTCCTAAAGGTGGAACGCTTAGCGACTATGCCTATCGGGAAGGCACTTATGTGTTTTATCGAAATGGAAAATACTATTTCCTTTGGAGCGTGGACGACACGGGAGCCGCCAACTATCATGTGGCCTATGGCACGAGTGATTCTCCCCTAGGCCCTGTCACCGTTGCAAAAGACCCTGTCGTTCTCATTCAAGACCCCGACAAGGAAATCTATGGAACAGCCCATAACAGTGTGCTGCAGATACCAGGTCGCGACGAATGGTACATTATCTATCACCGCATCAACAAGAATTATCTTTCCAAAGACAAAGGACCCGGTGTACACCGCGAGACCTGCATAGACAGAATGGAATTTAATTCAGACGGTACTATTCGCCGTGTGAAACCTACTCAGCAGGGCGTGCGTGCATTGAAACGATAACTTCATGATAAAGCCGCAAAATATTCACACTATAATTTGGTATGTTGTATATGACTTATTAAATA
>JBMNUW010000023.1:0-28609 GCA_050946475.1 Prevotella sp. | reverse complement strand
CGCTTTAAGGTTAAGCGATAGGTATAAGACGCGCCCTCATCAAGGGTTCCTTCAATGACGACGGTGCTTGAGGTGACAGAAAGAACTGTATAGGTGTACTGCTCATCTTCTTCCGAGTCATAAATAATGACCTCGTCTCCCGATATTTTATAGGTGTAATCGGTTGCGTCGCTGTACCACTTGCCATAAGTAGACGAATAGTAGGAATACTGACAAGTGCCATCGGTGTTGAAAGTCAGGCGTTCCATCTCATCCTCTTCGACATCTCGGTCGATGGTGACAAGATTCTCATCATCGGTATCATCATACCAATATCCTTCGACATGAGTGGTTTGCCAAGTGCCAATGATGTTAGCGGCAATGTCGTCCGAATTGACATCGTCGTCATCGTCAGAACAAGCAGTGAAGCAGAACACACAGACAGCAAATAGAGTTAACAGGCTAAATAAATTTACTTTTTTCATAACATAGACTTTTAAGTTGATTACTAATATTCTGTGCGAAAATATGCTCAATGCGTCCATCCAAAACAAACAGATGGAAAAAGATGAAGAAAAACAGTTGTTCTTCAGTTTTTTACCAACGAAAAGCGTATCTTTGCATCAACCAAACGAAAATCTATGTCGAACACAAAGGACTATTCTATGCGGGAGATGATTCTGGACCATTGTCTCCAAAACCGCAATGGCTATACCCGTCAGCAACTGCAAGACAAGGTGAACCACGAACTGGAAAGGCGGGGTCTACTGCCCATCACTGCCAAGACGACCATTCTTAATGACATGATGGAGATTGAGAACAAATACCATACTGTCATTGAGCATCAGCGCCGGGGACGGTATGTTTACTATTTCTACAGAGATGCCGACTTCAGCATCTTTCACCCGGACTTGTCTGAAGAGGACTATGAGGCAATCACAATGGCTGTCAGCGCACTGAAAAGACTCCAGGGAATTCCCCGCTTCTCCTGGCTCAGTGAACTTGAGGCGAGACTGAATATCTCCTTGAAGAAAACCGACAGACCTCTGCTAATGTTTGAGGACGCCAGCTATAACCGGGGTATGGAATGGTTTGAGCCTCTTTACAACTTCATCTCCAGGAAACAGACGGTTGCCATAGAGTATAAAAGTTTCCATCAGGAAACCCCAATGCTCCTTGACGTGTTTCCCTACTTGCTGAAACAATATAATAATAGGTGGTTCCTCTTTGGCAGTTCAACTTCCTTCACCAGTCTCAGCATCTTCTCTTTAGACAGAATTCTTTCTGTCAAGCCCAGTGATGCGGCGTTTCAAGATACGGACATCAACTTCAACGAATACTTCGCAAACAAGATAGGGGTTTCACAGCCCAAGGACGCGACATCCCCGCAGGACATTGTGTTTCGGGTGCCAATCTCCCAGAAGCCCTATCTCATAACCAAGCCCCTGCACCGCAGTCAGCAATTGGTGAAAGAAGACGAGAAATGGGTCACATTCTCCATGCATGTCATCGTGAATTTTGAACTGCAACAGGAATTACTTGCCTTCGCGGACCTCGTTGAAGTGTTGCAGCCTGAAAGTCTGAGAAGTCTGATGAAAAAGAGAATTGAGAAATGCCTGACCTACTACGAGGAATAACCTTTATTACCTAAATCAAGTATTATCGCACTATAATGATATATTAATGTGCTTGTGCCTCATGTAGGGGATGATTGAGACGTACTTGGTACACGATTGTCTCCCAAGTGGGTGAAGATCTTTCCCCACGTGGGAAACATTCTTTTCCCACCTGGGGCTCATTCTTTTCCCAGGTGGGGAACGATGTTGCCCCAGGAGGGAGACATCGTCATGCGGCAATATTTATGATGTCAATGATTATCAGTCTGCCTCATTTCGCCTGGCGTTTACCGGCAAGGAAAAGACCACAAAATGTGAGAAGTCCGTTTAGCAACAGCAATTCGTAGCCAAACTGATAACCTAAATAGCGAGTGGTTAAGTTGTTTAGAAGGTAACAAGCAATGGGAGCGGCTATGGCAATATAGGGTACCCACTTCTCGTTGGTCTTTCTACGGGTGAAGAGTCCGAAGGCGAACAGACCTAACAGAGGTCCGTAGGTATACGAACAGAGCACGTAAATAGCGTCGATAAGACTTGTGGAGTTGACGTATCGGAACAGTAAGATGAACAAAGTGAAGACCAAGGCTACGAAGAGGTGGATGCGTTTGCGGAGGTGCTCGTCGTTTTTACGTTCAACGATATCCACACAGATAGTCGTGGTAAGAGCCGTAAGAGCCGAATCGGCACTGGAGAAACAGGCTGCCACGATGCCTATGGTAAAAAGCACTACAACGACTTCGCCCAGTCGGCCTGTGGCGGCAAACATCGGAAGGAGGTCGTCACTCTTGGCAGGAATATCTATGCCTTGTCTTTGGGCGAGCAACAGGAGCAATACTCCCAGGGACATAAAAAGCAAATTGACCGGTACGAAAGCAAAACCGTAAGTACACATATCTTTCTGGGCATCGTGGAGGCTCTTGCAAGTCAGATTTTTCTGCATCATATCCTGGTCAAGGCCCGTCATCACGACAACAATAAAAGCACCGCTGAAAAACTGTTTCCAGAAATTCTGCTTGCTTACCCAATCATCAAAGACGAAGATTCGGCTGTGCTCGTCAGCGGCTATGGCGGTAACGGCTTGTCCCACATTCATGTCGAGCATCTGCAATACATGCCAGATGATGAGCAGCAGGGCTCCCAACATGCAGAAAGTCTGAAAGGTGTCTGTCCACACCAGTGTCTTGATGCCTCCCCGTCGGGAATAAAGCCAGATGAGGGCAACAAGACATACAACCGTCAGCCAAAAGGGAACATGATAGGCATCGAGCAAAAATCGCTGCAAGATGAAGCATACCACGAAAAAACGGACAGCAGCTCCCGTGAGTTTGGAAATGACAAAGAAAGTAGCGCCCGTCTTGTAACTTGTTCTACCTAATCGTTTCAACAAATAAGTGTATATGGTAGTAAGATTCAGCCGGTAATAGACGGGCAGCAATACAAAAGCCACGAGAAAATATCCCAGAATAAAGCCCAGACAGGTCTGCAGATAGGTCATCTGCGTTTGCATCACCATGCCGGGTACTGAGACGAAAGTAACTCCTGATATACTGGCACCCACCATGCCGAAAGCCACCATATACCAAGGGGAACGTTTATGGGCTCGGAAGAAGGTTTCATTGTCTGCATGACGGGAAGTGAACCTGCTAAAAAGCAGTAGTATTCCAAAATAAATTAGTATAGTAATGAGAATTGTCATATCTGCTTTCCCCTATGTCTTCCTCCTATTCAGTACAGCCCTGTTAATTTGTCTTTTGCGTTGAGTTATTTATCTGATGATTAGAATCGCTTTCTTGTGAATCATCACTATTTTGTTGAGTTTCGGTTGTGATACTATCCTGAACACCGTTGGCTTCACTTTCCTGTGCCATACTTTCTGCCGCCTTTTTCTGTGCTTTTTCAAATACCTTTCGGCATTGATAAATCTTCAAGTCATTTACCAGTTCCACAACTCCGTAAACCATCATGCACCAGCCTATGACATAAAGAGGTGCAGAAGCTATCAAGCTGGGTTTGAAGATGGCGATGAGCCCAATGAGCAGAATGATGCTAGGAAAAACCCACCAGAAACAGCCGATATGGGCAATGCGAGTAGTGGCTCCCAAACTGACGAACTGATTGAGTGCTCCGAGAATGAGAATGGCAGCCAGGACGTACATCAATCCGTTAATAAAGATATTTGGTGCCAGAGCTAATAAGGCTCCGAGGATAACGCTGCCGATTCCGACAAGAGGGAAAGAAGGAGAGGGCGGCGTAATCAGGTTGCCTTGAGCGTCAAAAACTTGCACATCTGCATTCTGATTGCGACGCGAGGCAAGATAAGTGGCGCAGGAGGCAAGTCCCGAAACAAGGAAAATGGCTCCGATAATGATGGTGAGCCAGGTCACTGCCTGCTCACTGTACTTGATGAGAAGCGCTCCGACGACAATAGCACCGATGGCGCGTAAAAGAATGCTAACTGTTGACTTCATGTTGCAAAGTTACAAATTATGATGGGATATTTCTAATTAATCCACCTTATTTTTGTAAATTTGCATCGAAATAACAGCATGTCAAGCATCTATAAGATACAAGCATCTCAATTTGCCTATTAGCATATAGATAACAAATGTAAGATAAAAAGATTGGAGAATGACGAAGCTTTTACTGGTCCGTCATGGTGAGACGGTGGATAATAAGGCCCAAGTGCTGCAAGGTCAGACTCAGGGTGAACTGAATGAAACTGGACGTCAACAAGCTCGCGAAGTGAGTGAGATGATGAAAAATGAGAAAATTGATGTGTTCGTGGCAAGCGATTTGCAGCGAGCTATTGAGACCTGCGAAATTATTGCCGGTCCGCATCATAAGCATGTTGTCACCACTCCTTTGCTAAGAGAACGCGACTGGGGCAGCTTTACGGGTAAGTTTATACCTGATTTGAAAGATAAGCCCTGGCCTGACGATATTGAAAGTCTTGAGCATCTGAAAAGCAGAGCACAGAATTTCATTACATGGTTACGTGTCGCCTATCCAGGGAAGACAGTTCTCGCTGTCGGACATGGCATCGTGAACAAAGCTGTTCAGAGCGTTTATTTCAAACGGCCGATGAATGAAATTCAGAAAATGGGGAATGGCGAAGTCAGGGTGTTACTTCTTGATTAAAAGAATAAAAGGCGTACCAAACGGTACGCCTTTCGATTTTTATTATATCTCTCTAAATGTTATCCCGTAAACAATCTAAAGCCGAATTTGTATTATAATAAGCGTATTTTATGTTATAGATTTATGAAATTGCCATCGTCGTGGCACTATCTGTATTTGGCATCTCTTATTTATGATTATCTTCTTGAACCGAAATGTCCACCAGAGGACTTGCTGGAACTGCTGCTCCTCGAAGAAGAGCGTGTGGATGGAGCTGAACCACCGAAATTGCGTGAAGGAGCAGAGTTAAAGCTGCGACGACTCGAGCTGCTACTGCCGAAAGAACGAGGAGCAGAGGAAGAACGCCGTGAGCTATTTGAAGGTGAGAATGTGCGACTTGGCATTGACGAGCGGCTGTTGCCAAAGCTACGCTGCATATTGCTTGGACGCCCCACCGTAGTACGAGTGCTGCTCTTACGCTCACTGCCAAATGAACGCTGACGATTGTTCTGCGGGGTGCCCGGCATACTGTTACGAACATTACCGAAAGAGCGATTGCTATTGACGCGAGCTCCACCAAAAGAGCGGTTGTTGTTTGAGTTGTTGAAAGAGCGGTTTCCGTTGACGCGGGCATTTCCGAAAGAACGGTTATTGACGTTGGCACGCGCATTGCCAAAAGAACGATTGCTGTTAGCACGTGCATTGCCAAAAGAACGATTGCTGTTAGCACGTGCATTGCCGAATGAGCGGTTGTTGTTGTTGAAACGAACTCCGTTACCGTAGTTTCCACGTTCGAATCCATCTCTCATGCCGTAGTGGCGTCCTTCGTTTCTGGGTAAAGCCGGACGATGGTCATAATACCAACTGCGACCTCCGTTGCGATACCAGCTGTGTCCTCCATGATAGGAGATATAAAATTCCGGACGACCGAAGAAGAAATAGTCCCGATGCGGGTAGCGGGCATAGATGGCAAAGTGCCAGAAGCCACCGTCCCAATAGAGGGGGCGATAGAAGTAGCTGGCAGCACAGTAGGCGTCATATTGCCAGCTGTAAAGGATATAGCTCAAGTCAAGATTACGCTGGCGCCAGTAAGCACCATAGAGATCATCATAGGTGTTGACACCCATCAGATAGTCAAGATTTATCTCATAGGCTGCTTCATATTGCTCATCCGTGAGGTTGAGCTCATAAGCCATCTTGTCTGTAAGGAAAAGAGCTTGATCACGTGCCTGTTGATAGCTCATAGCTGATGCCTGGACTGCTGTTACAAGCAGTAATGCGAAGGCGATGATAAACTTTTTCATATCTCAGTATCTTTAAAGTTCTACATGTTTCTTTTTCACATTGCAAAGATAGTTTGAATAATAAGGATACAAAAAGGATTTTCCCTAACTTATAGGGGGAAAATCCCTAAACGAAAAATCCCCAACCCGTACATGCATACGGATTGGGGAAGAATGAGTTTGGTTTAACGCAATATTTTCAGCTATCACTTGGTGTCCAGAAGTATCTCGCTGAGCGTGGGATGAATGTGTACCAATTGGGCCAACCGGCTTCGGGTGACATTGAAGTTCATCAGTGAGGAAATCTCCTGCACCATTGCCGCAGCATCTTCTCCATAGGCATGACAGCCGATAATGACATCGTTAGCATCGCACAAAAGCTTTACAAGTCCATCGGTGGCCTCCATCGCGACTGCGCGTCCGTTAGAGCGGTACATGGCTTTATATACCTTGTATTCCAATTCTCTCTGTTTGCAGACTTCCTCCGTTAACCCGACTGCAGCAATCTCCGGATGAGTAAAGACGGCAGACGGGATGATGTCGAGTCTAATGTCGTCTGTGTCACCGAGAATATGGTTGACGGCACGATAACCCTGGAAAGTGGCTGCATGAGCTAAAAGCATACGGCCATTCACGTCGCCAATAGCATATACATGAGGAACACTGGTCTGCATATTGTCGTTCACGATGATGCCTTTCGGCGACACTTCCACGCCGGCGGCCTCAATGTTCAAACCGTCTGTCATGGGTGCTCTTCCAACAGACATCAAGACAGCATCCGCTTCCACCATGCCCTGTTGCTGGTTCTTTTGGTTGGTGTAGAAGACTTTCGTATCGTCTATCCTGGTAACGCCTGCGTTAAGAATGAACTTCACGCCTCGCTTTTCCATCAGTCGGCGCACCCTTCGAGCAATCTCCTGGTCCATCGTAGGAAGACATTCTTTCATAAACTCTACCAGCGTGACCTCAGAACCAAAACTACTGAACATTTGTGCCATCTCCAGTCCGATAACTCCAGCTCCCACAATACAGAGGCGCTGGGGAAGGGTAGGACAGGAAAGGAGCGCTTCGGAGGTCATTACCCGATGACGGTCGCCATCCTCAAGACGCAACATTTTGGGTTTTGAACCAGTGGCAATTATAACGTCTTTCGCCTCGATAACATTTTCTCCGACTTGTACTTTCTGAGGGCTTATAAATGAAGCCTCGCCTTCGATTACAATGACGCCACTCTGTTTCATCAACATGCCGACCCCCGAGACAAGACCCTTGACAATGTCGTCTTTACGATTTAGGGCAGCAGCATATTGAGTTTCAAGATTCTGATTTCTGTCTATTCGGGCAGCGTCAAAAAGCAGCGATTTCGTGGGAATACAACCACAATTGAGGCAGGTCCCTCCAAGAGCACTCCGCTCTACGAGTGCTACCTTAAGTCCCTTGCCGGCTGCATACTCAGCCGTCTTATATCCACCAGGACCGCTTCCAATGATAAGAAGGTCTGTTTCCATTTCTTTTAATTTTCATCATTAATATCCGACATCGTTACTGGACATCATCCGTATAGGTGAGGACAGGTGTCTTTGCCGCCCTCACATCATCAACACGTGAAATAGGTGTGTTGTGGGGAGCCGACTTTACAACTTCAGGGTTCTCTTTAGCCTCTTTCGCAATACGGTGCATCACATCGATAAAACCATCGAGAGTTTCCTTGCTTTCACTCTCCGTCGGTTCAATCATCATCGCCTCGTGGAACAGCAACGGGAAATAGATGGTTGGTGCATGATAACCGAAATCAAGCAGTCGCTTTGCGACATCCATTGTCGTGACACCTGTCGATTTGTCCTTGAGTCCGTTAAAGACGAACTCATGTTTCGACAATGTGGTTATGGGCAATTCGTAATCATCCTTCAGATTTTCCTTAATATAAGTGGCATTGAGTGTTGACAGAGGTCCCATAAGACGGAAATTCTCGCGGCCCACACTAAGGATGAAGGCTAAAGCACGCAGTTCTACAAGGAAATTGCCATGATAGGGGTTGACCTGTGGGAAAAACTTTTCCAGACCTTTACGAACTCCAACAGGTCCACTGCCCGGACCGCCGCCGCCATGAGGAGTGGAGAAAGTCTTATGCAGATTGAGATGCAGCACGTCGAAACCCATATCACCCGGACGGCATTCCCCGAGCAGCGGATTGAAATTGGCTCCGTCATAATACATCAGTCCTCCGCACTGGTGAACCATCTCCACAATCTCCAGAATGTTATGCTCAAAGAGACCTAACGTATTGGGATTGGTCATCATCATTGCAGCTACGGTGTCATCAAGTTTTCCTTTCAAGTCATCAAGGTCAACCGTGCCGTCCTCAAGACTCTTTACCTCCACGACTTCCAGTCCTGCAACTGCGGCAGAAGCTGGATTGGTGCCATGAGCAGAATCAGGCACAATCACCTTCGTGCGCTTTAAGTCGCCCCGGCTCTCATGGTAAGCGCGGATAATCATCAAGCCCGTCAGCTCTCCATGAGCTCCAGCACAGGGCTTCAGAGTGAAGTCTGCCATCCCTGTGATGCTGCAGAGCGCTTTCTTTAAATCGTTGATAACCTGATTTGCTCCTTTGACGGTATCTTCGGGCTGCAAGGGATGCAGGTTGGTAAAAGCGGGCATCGAGGCAATCTCCTCGTTGATTCCGGGATTATATTTCATGGTGCAAGACCCGAGAGGGTAGGGACCGTTATTTACACCGAAGTTGTTACCGCTATGGTTGGTATAATGCCTTACCACGGTAAGTTCGTCGCATTCGGGAAGCTGCGCATCCTTATTTCTTAGCACTTCTTTTGGTAAGTCGTAGTGTGGCACCTCAGCTTTCGGCAATGAATAGCCCACGCGTCCTTCGTGGCTTAACTCAAAAATGAGTTTGTTGTATATGCGATTGTTCATGATAGTTTCATCTCCTGATTTTTGATGTTATTGCAACATTAAAATTCTATTGGACCAAATTCACGAGTGTGTCCATCTCTTCTTTTGTCCTCATCTCTGTAACAGCGAGCATCACTGAATTTTTGCCCACTTTGACACCGCCCATGAATCCATGATCTGTCCATCGTTGCTGCAAGGCATCCAGGTCACCATCATAGTCAAGACAAAACTCATTGAAGAATTCTCGTCCAGGATAAGTAACTTTGAAATGGCCGGTCTGCAAGAGCTGATTGCAAAGATAGTGGGCGCCGTCAACTCCTTGAGAGGCCACCTCTTTAAGACCTTGACGGCCCATGAGTGCCATATACATCGTGGTCCACAACACCATCAATCCCTCATTGCTGCAAATATTTGATGTGGCACGCTGACGACGAATGTGCTGCTCTCTTGCCTGCAGGGTGAGTACAAAGACCCTGCGACCGTTCTGGTCTACTGTCTGACCGACTATACGTCCGGGGATTTTGCGCATCAGCTTCTCTGTGACACACATATAGCCGAGATAGGGACCGCCCCAGGAGAGTGGAAGTCCGAGGCTTTGGCCTTCGCCTACAGCTACATCGGCACCCCATTCACCAGGAGTCTTGAGCAATGCCAGATCTGCCGGATTGCAGTTCATGATAAAAAGCGACTTGACTGCATGACAGTCATCTGCAACTCCTGAATAGTCCTCAATGATACCATAATAATTGGGCTGCTGCACGATAACTCCGGCAGCACCCTTACCCAATTCCTGTTTTAAGGCGTTGCGGTCAGTAACACCATTTTCCTCACCGACAGTAACTAACTCCACTCCGTGCCAGTGGGCGTAGGTTTCCATCACTTTACGTACTTTCGGATCCACGGTGGCAGAAACAATCACACGGTTTGTCTTCTTGTTATTATTCGCTGCCATCATCATCGCTTCGGCAGTTGCAGAGGCTCCGTCGTAAAGTGAAGCATTGCTGACAGGCAATCCTGTGAGGCGAGACATCATGGTCTGGAACTCAAATATATAATGCAGGGTACCTTGTGAAATCTCTGCCTGATAGGGGGTATAGCTGGTTAAATATTCCGAGCGGGAGCATATCTGGGGAACAACGGCAGGAATATAATGGTCATATGCACCAGCTCCGGCAAAACAAACCAGCTGCCGGTTCTCGTTGCCCAACCGTTCGAAATAGCGGCGAAGTTCTATCTCGCTCATTGACGAGGGAATATCATATTCACCCTTGAATCTTACCGAACCAGGAATATCCGCATATAAGTCGTCAAGCGATTTTACGCCGATGACATCCAACATTCTTTGGATGTCATCCGGCGTATGAGGAAAGTATTTGAACATATTTATTTATCCGGTTTTAAGTTATAAGAAAGTTACTTCTTTATGAGCTCATTATAAGCCTCTTCCGTCATCAAATCCTTAAGCTCGTCTGAATTTTCAAGTTTCACCTTTATAATCCAATTTTCATTGGCATCCTCATTAAGTTTTTCAGGATGGTCTTCAAGGTCGCTGTTCACTTCAACCACTGTTCCTGTTACAGGTGAAAGCAAGTCACTGGCAGCCTTAACGCTCTCCACAGCACCGAACTCTTCTCCTTTGGTCACATCATCGTCAACCTCCGGCATATCCACATATACGATGTTGCCTAATTGTTTCTGAGCATAATCTGTAATGCCAATATATCCAAACTCGCCCTCTACGCGGACGTACTCATGTGATTCGCTAAAATAAGTCATGGTCGTAATATTAAATTGTTTGTTAATTAATGATTCTATTCTGTGTATAGGAAAATAGTTAAGAATTTCCTAATAGATAATTTATTTATGATAATGTTTTTCGTAGAACTTTTTCTTCACCACGGTTCCCGGGAAAGTCTTCTTGCGGATGGCTATTTCCACTTTATCACCCAACTTGATTCCGGCATCGACCAAAGCTACAGCGCAACTCTTATCTACAGAGATAAGCCGATAGCCTGTGGTAACTTCTCCTACGACTTTGCCATCCTTAAGTACAGGATATCCGTGACGCGGGACAGCGTGTCCTTCGAGTTCTATGCCCCGCAGGCGCTTTGCCACACCTTCGGTCTTCTGCTTCACGATGGCATCCTTACCGATGAATTCCTCCTTATCGAGCTTGCAGAATATGCTCAGTCCTGCCATCACAGGTGAGATGTCCTTGGAGAGCTCATCCCCGTAGAGTGGTAGTCCCACCTCAAAGCGAAGCGTGTCACGGCAACCTAAGCCACAGGGCTGACAACGGTGACTTGCCACAAGTTTGTCCCAACAATTCAGAATAAACTGATGGCTTCCGTAAATCTCAAATCCGTCTTCGCCGGTATAGCCGGTGCGACTGATAATAATTTCTTCTCCATCGACTTCCAATACTTTTGATGTATAGAACTCCAAGTCACTGCAATTCAGTCCCAACACTTCTGTCACCACCTGCTCGGACTCAGGTCCCTGCACGGCTAATTGTCCATAGTAATCGGAGCAATGGTCGATGGCAACATCCATACCCTCGGTGTGGTCTCTCATCCAAGCTACATCCTTATCGATATTGGCTGCATTGAAAACGATGAAGTAATCATTCTCACCCATCTTGTAAACCAGCAGATCATCTACGGTGCCTCCATCGGGATAGAGCATCATGCCGTAAAGAATCTGTCCGGCGGTGAGGGGTCTTACATCATTGGTGAAAATATGATTTACGAATCGTTCTGCGTCGGGGCCTGTGACACGCACCTCGCCCATGTGCGAAACATCGAATACGCCACAATGCTGACGTACCGCCTTGTGTTCTTCGATAATGGAAGTGTACTGAATGGGCATGTCGAATCCGCCAAATGGCTGGATGAGTGCGCCCATAGCAACGTGTCTGTCGTATAAGCAAGTCCGTTTGTTCATAGTTCTATGATTTAATTGGTTAATAGTTACTTCATTAATTCTCCACTGCCATCCTCATGGGACTTTTTTCAGAAGCCGTGAAGTCTATATATCTTAAGTCAGGATATTCACTTTCCATCTGCTTGATGGTCTCCACTGCCTGACGGTCAAGAGTGATGGTTCGGTCACAAATCTCATTTCGGAAGCCCTTCATAATGTCGGTGAGAGAAAGGTCGGTGATGCCTTTGAGGGTCGTGATTCGCTGTCTGACACTCTGCACCCCATTCTTTTGGAGCTTTTTCCTCGGTGGTGTGATTGCCTTCGTGATGTTGTCCATATTCACATCATACAATAGAGTGCCGTGAGCAATGGTCCGTCCTTGCGTATGCCAAATGGCATTGCCGGATATTTTCTGTCCGTTCAGCATCACATCGTTATGGTCGTTGCGTACGGCTGGAATTCCCATCCGGTTGAGTGCCCTTGTGAAGAGCGCAAGATAGCGGTCGAACGTCTCTTTAATATTATCTTCACCGGTGATGAATGAAAGCATAATATTTCCGGGGTCAGAATAAACACAACCGCCTCCGCTCTTCCTTCGGCAAACACGGATGTCGTGCTCTCGGCAATAATCCAAATTCACTTCATTCTCTATCACTTGATTCCGTCCGCATATCACCGTAGGACTGACCTGCCAAGTGAAGAAACAATCTATACCGTTATAAATATATCTTGCCACATACTCTTCCATGGCGAGATAAAAACTTATCCGCCATGTTGGAACTGTATTTGGGTCGATGAAATTCATAGTTCAGGTAAGGTTCAGAAGTTAAATTGTTGTTGGCAAATATAGGTAATTTCAATGATACTTCCAAGATAAATTCTGATTTTTTTGATTGTTCTTTCTCCTTTCTTTGAGTTTTCATTATTGGGAGGGCACGGGGTAAAGAATGTCTGCAAAAATGAGGGTTATCTGTTAGTTTTTATGTAAGTTTGCAAATGGAAACTTATAATTTGAAATAATGCCGGATAAAGAAAAGCAAAACCAACTTGACGAACAATTCATGCGCGTTGCCCTTGGCGAGGCACAACGGGCATACAAAGAGGGTGAAGTGCCCGTAGGAGCCGTTGTGGTAGCTGACGGGAAGATTATTTCCCGGGCACACAATCAGACAGAAGTTCTTAGGGACGTGACCGCTCATGCCGAAATGATTGCCATCACGTCGGCAGCAAATAATTTAGGCGGTAAATATTTGCAGAAATGTACACTCTATGTCACCGTGGAACCCTGTGTAATGTGCGCGGGTGCTATCGGTTGGGCACAAATTTCTCGTATCGTATTCGGAGCATACGATGAGAAACGGGGATATCACCTCTATGCGCCAAAGGCATTCCATCCCAAGGCGGAAACGAAAGGCGGAGTACTCGAAGAGGAATGTCGTCAACTTATTACGGATTTCTTCAAAAGTAAAAGATAGCATATCCATTTACTATTTTTGAAAGCAGGAGAACCAATAGGATAAAAATGCCGACAAGCATTTTTTGCGGATTTGTTTTATAAAAAGAAATTGCAACAAAAAAGGCTGAATTCCATACGAGGAATCCAGCCTTTTTTATTGGGTCAAAAACTTATAGCGGACAGTATAAGATTCAAAATCTCGAACAATATTACGGAGTAGAGGTTCTAAATTTAATATGCCTTCTCATCTTCAAATTTAATGTACCTCGTTATGCGAGGTCTCACTCATGATGGTAAGGTTCACCTTTGATAATGGTGCAGGCACGGTATAATTGCTCGGCCAATATCACACGAACCATTTGATGGGAGAAAGTCATCTTCGAAAGCGATATTTTCCCGTCAGCCCGCTGATAGACACTCTCAGAGAAGCCATATGGACCACCGATGACAAGAACGAGTTTCCGTGCTGTTGCCTCCTTGTGTTCCAACCATTGTGCCAACTCTATGCTTCGGAACTCCTTTCCATGCTCGTCCAAGAGCACTACCGTATCAGACGGTTGCAAGCATTTCAAGATTTGCTCGCCTTCCCTTTCTTTCTGCTGACTTTGGGTAAGATTCTTCGTATTTTTCAAGTCGGGAATCACTCTCACCTCAAAGGGCAGGTAATGGGTGATGCGCTCTGTGTAATCATTGAACAGAGCAATGAGATGCTTGTTGACTGTCTTGCCAACCAAAATCAATTCCGTCTTCATTCCTTTCGTTATTGTTGCTCTTTCCCTTCGTCAATTCGTTTTTCAACATCATCAGCATCCTCCCGGACTATCGACTTATAAGCTGCTTTCCGTTTGGGATTCATGGGAAACCATCCTCTCTCCACTCTCTTCTTTTGTTCAAATATTTCGCCGATAGACCACAACAATGAAGCACCAAGCACTCCTATCAGAGCAGAAGCTACTGTGTTCTCTATCAACACGGAGAGGCCGATGCACAAAAGACCGGTTATCAGAAATATCCACCAAGGGCGTGTCCCGAAATAATATTCCGTCTTGATAACAATTGGGTGGAAAATACCTATAATAAGAAACGTAGAAATTGCGATTAACAATCCGGTAAAATACATACGTAATTTCTTTTCAAGACTCCTTGGTAAGTAGTCCGATACTTGCCAAGGAGTCTTATTGGTTAGTAACAGGAAGAAGAACTCCTTCTCATTTAATTATCTGAAACTTCTCAGTATTAAATTACCTGATACGTTTCAGTTCTTCTGCCATCTGCTGCTGTAGGTTCTTGGCGGCCTCCGCTGATGCCTGAGCGAAATTCTCGTCATGACCCGCATAGATAATGCCACGGGAAGAATTGACAAGCAGTCCACAGTCTTTCGTCATACCGTAACGACATACTTCCTGTAAACTGCCTCCCTGAGCACCAACACCGGGAACGAGAAGGAAATGACGGGGTGCCAACTTGCGGATATCAGTAAACATCGAACCTTGAGTAGCACCGACAACATACATCATATTGTTCTCATTTCCCCATTCTTGGCTTTTGCGCAACACTTTTTCGAAAAGGCGCTCACCTTGGGCATCCTCAGTGAACTGGAAGTCTTGAGAACCCTTGTTGGATGTCAGTGCCAACAAGACAACCCATCTTCCGTCAAAGCCTAAGAAAGGCGTCACACTGTCTTCGCCCATATAAGGTGCCACGGTGAGAGCATCCACCTTGTAATTATCAAAGAAACAACGGGCATACATTGCGGAAGTGTTTCCGATGTCTCCACGTTTTGCATCTGCAATGATGAAATGTTTCGGATAATTCTGCTGGATATACTTAACCGTCTTTTCAAAAGCAGCAACACCCTGCACACCGTAACATTCATAAAAAGCCATATTAGGCTTGAATGCCACACAGTAAGGGGCTGTAGCATCAATAATCTGCTTGTTGAAAGCAAAGATAGGGTCAGCTTCCTTCATCAGATGTTTAGGCATCTTGTTCTCATCGGGGTCAAGGCCAACACAAAGGAAGGTGTTCTTGGCGAATATTTGTTCGATTAATTCTTCTCTCGTCATGATACGGATTAATTACAGTTCGTTTTCTTTCAGCTTCTCAGCATTTTCAGCCACGGTGAGCGCATCTATCATAGGTTGGATGTCTCCGCCAAGAAAGCCTTGTAAATCGTGTGTGGTATAACCGATGCGATGGTCGGTGACACGTCCTTGCGGGAAATTGTAAGTACGGATTTTAGCCGACCGGTCACCCGTGGAAACCAATGACTTACGTCGGCTGGCGATATCATCCACATATTTCTGATGTTCACGGTCATAGATGAAGGTACGCAAGCGGGAGAGGGCGCGCTCCTTATTCTTTGGCTGGTCGCGCGTTTCTGTACATTCTATCAGGATTTCTTCCACTTCTCCCGTATTGGGATTCTTCCAAGGATAACGCAGTCGCACACCCGATTCCACTTTGTTCACGTTCTGTCCTCCGGCACCCGAGGAACGGAAGGTATCCCACTTGATATCTCCCTCATTGATATTCACCTCAAACTTGTCAGCTTCGGGCAACACAGCCACAGTGGCTGCCGAAGTGTGCATACGTCCTTGTGTTTCCGTGGCGGGGACACGCTGAACACGATGTACGCCAGATTCATATTTCAAAGTACCGTAGACGTTATCTCCACTTATGGCGAAGTCTATTTCCTTGTATCCGCCAACGGCACCTTCGGAGGCACTCGTAACACTGAGGTTCCAGCCTTTGGAGTCACAGAATTTCTTGTACATGTTAAAGAGATCTCCGGCAAAGAGGCAAGCTTCATCTCCACCAGTACCGGCTCTTATTTCCATCTGTACGTTCTTTGCATCTTCCGGATCCTTAGGCACGAGAGCTAATTTTATTTCCTCTTCTATCTTTGGCTGCAAAGCCTCGTTTTCGGAAAGTTCTTCCCGTGCCATTTCTTTCATGTCGGCGTCACTCTCGTTGGCGAGAATGTCTTTGGCTTCACGAATGGCATTGAGGCAATCGATATATCGCTTGCGTGCAGCCATGATATCCCCTAAATCTTTATATTCTTTTGCCAGCTTCACATAACGGCTTTGATCGGCAATAACAGAGGGGTCGGTGATTAATGTCGACACTTCTTCATAGCGACTTTCAAGTCCGTCAAGTTTCTGCAATATGCTGTTTTCTTCAGGCATAAAGTATTTTCTGTTTAGTAATTGAACTCGCCAAACTCGCTCTTGATAGTAAGAGAACGGCTTCCTTCTTCAATGTGTCCTACTACTTGTGCATCGATGTTGAAGCGCTTTGATATAGCTATAACTTTATCGGCGACTTCTGGTCGTACATATATTTCCATGCGGTGCCCCATGTTGAACACTTGATACATTTCTTTCCAGTCTGTTCCGGAGCAATCGTGGATGGCCTTAAACAAGGGTGGTACGGGGAACATATTATCCTTTACTACCTTACAGTTGTCACCTACAAAGTGGAGAACCTTTGTCTGAGCTCCGCCTGTACAATGAACCATGCCGTGAATTTCCGGACGTAGCTCATCCAGAAGAACTTTTATGACTGGAGCGTAAGTGCGTGTAGGGGAGAGTACCAGCTGGCCTGCGTTGACCGGTGAACCATCTACGGGGTCGGTAAGGTGATACTTACCACTATAAACCAAATCTTCAGGAACGGCATGATCGTAACTTTCGGGATATTTATCAGCGAGATATTTAGCGAAAACATCGTGTCTTGCTGAAGTAAGGCCGTTGCTCCCCATTCCTCCGTTGTAACGGTTCTCGTAAGTAGCCTGTCCGGTAGAGGAAAGACCCACTATGACATCACCCGGACGAATGTTGGCATTATTGATGACATCGCTGCGCTTCATACGGCAGGTGACGGTTGAGTCCACGATGATGGTGCGGACCAGATCACCTACATCAGCAGTCTCGCCACCGGTAGGCCAGATGCCGATTCCCATTTTACGCATATCAGCGAGAATTTCATCCGTACCATTTATGATAGCACTTATTACCTCACCGGGAATAAGCATCTTGTTGCGTCCTATAGTGCTTGAAACAAGGATATTGTCTACAGCACCTACACATAACAAGTCATCAGTATTCATTACGATAGCGTCTTGAGCGATACCCTTCCATACGCTCAAGTCACCTGTCTCTTTCCAATAGAGATAGGCCAATGAAGACTTGGTGCCGGCACCATCGGCATGCATGATGTTGCAATATTCTGGATCTCCGCCAAGAATGTCGGGGATGATTTTACAAAATGCCTGTGGGAAAATACCCTTGTCGATGTTCTTGATGGCATTGTGCACGTCTTCTTTGGCTGCACTAACGCCACGCATCATATATCTATTATTCATATTTTTAAAAATTGTGACTCTTATTTCACTGGTTCATGCCAGAATTCCCAACTGGCAAATGCCTGAAGCAGAAGCATCTCCAGGCCATTTTTCACGGTAGCACCTTGCTTTTTACCTTTTTTCATGAAAAGTGTTTCGTCTGGATTGTATATGAGATCATAAAGCAGGGTATGACTGTCCATAGCCTCATAAGGCAGGTCGGGGCATTCGTCAGCATGCGGATACATGCCGCAAGGCGTGCAGTTCACTATCACGTTATACTCTTTCATGTCAGAAGGCTTCAGTTGCTTGTATTCAATGCAGCCGGGGCGTTCGTAACGACTTACCTTTACGGTTTCAAGCCCAAGTTTCTTCAACCCGTAATCTATGGCTTTGGAAGCTCCACCCGTACCGAGGATAAGGGCACGTTTGTGATATTTTTCCAGTAAAGGTTCTATACTTCGACTGAACCCTATGACATCACTATTGAACCCGAAAAGTTTTATTTTTTTACCTTCATGGCAAACCTTCACAACGTTTACGGCACCTATTTCCCTTGCCTCCGGACTGAGATGATCGAGGTAACTTATCACCTTTTCTTTGTATGGAATGGTGACATTGAATCCACACAACTCAGGATTGGAGTCGAGTACTTCAGGCAACTCTTCAATAGTTGGAATTTCGAAGTTTTCATAAACGGCATTGATACCCTCGTTTTGAAATTTCTCGTTGAAATAACTAATGGAGAACGAATGTATCAGGGGATAACCAATCAATCCATATTTTTCCATAATCAAAATTGATAAAATGATAAATGTGTGTAGACAACTTCCTCGAAATACTTATTTCTCAGCGAAATACATGGTGCATATTCCAAATGTGAGACGCTTGAAACTAGCCTTCTTAAATCCCGCTTTCTTCAGTATTAGCATCATCTGTTCACCTTCAGGGAAGGCCTCGATGGTAGCCGTCAGATAGTTGTAGGCTCCTTTGTCCTTGGATATTCGCTTGGCGTAGTAGGGAAGGAATGAGTGAGAGTAAAAGTGAAAAAGCTGTTTCATCGGAAATGTAACGGGTTCGGTGAGTTCCACAATACTGAGATGTCCTCCGGGTTTAAGTACTCGAAAAATCTCATGTAGTCCTTGATCCAAATCTTTGAAATTTCGGATTCCGAAAGCAGCTGTTACAGCATCAAGACTGTTGTCTGGGAACGTAAGGTTCATGCAGTCTTCTTTTTTGAAAGATATGATGCCATCAAGTTTTTCTTTTCGTGCCTTCTTCCTTCCTATTTCCATCATTCCCTCAGAGATGTCAGCTCCGATAAGTTTTTGGGGATGCAGCATTTTTGCTGCCATGATGGCGAAGTCACCCGTCCCGGTGGCGATGTCCAGAATTGACTGGGGATGATAAGGCTGAAGTTGTTTTAGTGCCTTGCGCCTCCATCCCTTGTCAATATTGAAAGAAAGGCGGTGATTGAGGGTATCATAGGTAGGCGCAATGTTGTCAAACATCTCTTCCACCAATTGACCCTTATCACCGGCTTTTCCGTAAGGATTTATCTTTTCCTGTAAGTACATTATTTTCTGCTGGCAAGATAATTCTTCACATTCTTCTCGATGCGTGATGCGATGTCTCCTTCTTCGTCAGCCTTGTTGAATTTCTTACCGGTAATGTGCTCATAGAGTTCAATGTATCTGTCGGAAACGCTCTCGGCATATTCATCGGTGATTTCAGGCATCTTCTGTCCGGGTTGATTCATGAAATTATGTTCAATGAGCCATTGACGAACAAATTCCTTGGAGAGTTGGCGTTGAGGTTCTCCCTTTTTGAATTTTTCCTCATAGCCGTCAGCATAGAAATAACGACTGGAATCAGGGGTATGAATTTCATCGATAAGATAGAGTTTACCGTCTCGTTTGCCGAACTCATACTTTGTGTCAACAAGAATAAGTCCTTGTTTTGCAGCAATCTCCTGTCCGCGGGCAAAGAGTTTGCGCGTCCAGTCTTCAATAACTGCATAGTCTTCTGCAGAAACGATGCCCTGCTTGATGATTTCCTCTCGTGAAATGTTCATGTCGTGACCCTCATCGGCTTTTGTAGTAGGAGTGATGATGGGCTCGGGGAAACGCTGGTTCTCGCGCATTCCATCGGGAAGTTTCACGCCGCAGAGTTCACGGCAGCCGTCCTTGTAGGCACGCCAAGCTGAACCTGTGAGAATGGAGCGAATAATCATCTCCACACGAAATCCTTCGCATTTCAGTCCAACTGTCACCATGGGATCGGGAGTAGCCAGCTTCCAATTAGGACAGATATCAGCGGTCTTATCCAAGAAATCTGCTGCAATTTGGTTTAGTACCTGACCCTTGAAGGGAATACCCTTCGGTAAGACCACGTCGAAGGCCGAGATACGGTCGGTGGCCACCATTACTATGAGGTCGTCGTTGATGTTATAAACATCACGCACTTTGCCATGATAAACACTCTTTTGACCATTGAAATGGAAATCGGTACTTGTTAATGCTTTCATAATCTGTCCCCTCAGTCTTTCCTGTCTCCGGGAAGTGCTGTTTATGGGTCTCCTTGTTAATTATATATTTTGATTGTTTGAAAGATGTTGCTCGTATTGCTCGTAAGCTTTTACAATTTTGGTAACGAGTTTATGTCTGACGATGTCCTTTTGAGTGAGATTGATGATGGAGATGCCTTCGATGTCTTTAAGGATGTTGAGAGCTTCCCTGAGTCCGCTGCGCTGTTCTCTTGGTAAGTCTATTTGTGTCATGTCACCCGTAATAATCATCTTTGTGTTCCATCCCATTCTAGTAAGAAACATTTTGAGTTGAGCAGATGTGGTATTTTGGGCTTCGTCGAGAATCACGACTGCATCGCTTAGTGTGCGACCTCTCATAAAAGCAAGAGGAGCTATCTGTATCACCTGTTTTTCAATCATGTCCTGAAGGCGGTTGGCAGGAATCATGTCTTCAAGAGCATCGTATAAGGGTTGTAGGTAGGGGTCTATCTTTTCCTTCATATCTCCCGGCAGAAACCCTAATTTTTCTCCAGCTTCAACAGCAGGTCGACTGAGAATAATGCGTTTAGCGGTCTTGTCTTTCAAGGCTTTTACGGCAAGGGCAATGCCAAGATATGTTTTTCCGGTTCCTGCTGGTCCTACGGCAAATACCATGTCGTTTTTGTTAAAGGCATCTATCATACGTTGCTGGTTCTCAGACCGGCTTCTGATGGGACGACCGGATATGTTGTAAACAAGAACACCTTGCACAGCATCTGCCTTGGTTTTTCGTCCTTTTACCAGATCCAGGATGTCTTCGTCGTTCAAGGTGTTATATTTCTCTACATGCGTTCTGATTGCCTCAATGCTCTCTTCTATTTTCGCCATGTCTTCTTCGTCGCCCAAAACACGGATAACATTGTCGCGAGCGACTATTCGCAGCTTTGGAAAGAGCGACTTAAGCATTTGCAGATGGCAATTGTTCACCCCGTAGAAAACAACGGGATCTATGTCTTCAAGTATGATGTGCTTCTCTATCAAATCAAATCCAGCTGGCTAATTATGTTTAATGCTGCAAATTTACGAAATATCTATGAGACAATAAAGAATTTATCGAAAAATATCCAATGGATATTGCGCTTTTTCTTACTTTCTTTTTGCTGTTCATTTGATTTGTGCTATTTTTGCAAACGAAATATGAAAATAACAAAAACTAAATATTTAAGGTCTTTCCTTGCCATTACTATTCTCTTGGCGTTTATAAGGTTACTGTTTCCTTCAGTGGCTAAGCCAAAGGCTTCGCCTCTGTCATCGGCAACAGTAGACTCATCTGCTGTGGACACTGCGGTTACTCAGGAAGAAGCCTCGGCAGACAAGTCTTCACAGGGTATGACAAACGCAAGCAGTGAACCTGTGGTAACAGCTGTTTCTGTCGGAGGTAACACAACAAAGTCCCGTTTCTTTTCTGCTGATGGTACTCCGGTGAAGCACCACATCATCAGCGTGCCTAGTTATGCACAGGCCTTTCCTGACCAAAATGATGTACAATTAGTTTCGGCCAACAAATGGGGCGTTACTCCAGTTCAGAACAGAGAAGAAGCTGAAAGTCGTAAGGCGGAATTGGTCTATGTGGGTAGCAATCCTTATTTCTTCATTGACAAACTCCACAGCAGTATCCCTTATCTTGTACCCAGAGCATCAGTTTTATTACAGGACATCGGTCGCAGCTATTTCGACAGCTTGCAAATTAAGGGTATTCCCTTGCACAAGATTATAGTGACGAGTGTGCTTAGGTCCAAGGACGACGTTGCAAAATTGCGTGGACACAACGGCAATGCGACTCAGAACAGCTGTCATCTCTATGGCACGACTTTTGATGTTTGTTACAATCGATATAAGACGGTACAAGCTCCTGGAGAACAACGGCGTGAAGTACGCAACGATACTTTGAAATGGGTACTGGCAGAGGTGCTCAGAGATATGCGAGAGAAGGGTCGTTGCTGGGTGAAATACGAGGTTCACCAAGGCTGCTTCCATATTACTGTAAAATAAGTATTTAAAGTCTTGAAATATAAGAACATATCACAATATCACTCAATAAACAGATGAAGAAATATTGCTTGGACTTGACAGTCAGCCAGACAGAGAAACTCAGCAGTCGCCATGTACTGCTGAAGCTCACTCAAAAGCAACCACTGCCAGAGATGCTGCCCGGACAGTTTGTGGAGCTCAGAGTGGACAACGGGGGCACCACATTTCTCCGTCGTCCCATCTCTATAAACTATGTTGACAGAGAGAATAATGAGATGTGGCTTCTCATAGCAGCTGTGGGAGCGGGCACACGACATTTATGTTCCTTGAACAAGGGAGACACGCTTAATTGTCTTTTTCCCCTAGGCAACGGATTTTCTATGCCGGATGAAAATAACGGCAACGTCCTTCTCGTAGGAGGAGGAGTAGGGGTGGCACCACTGCTTTTCCAAGGGCGTGAACTGAAGGCGGCAGGTTATCATCCAGTGTTCTTACTTGGTGCACGCACTAAAACTGACCTCCTCGAATTAGCTTACTTCCAAGAAGTTGGCGAGGTCTTTGTCACTACAGAAGACGGCTCTTTCGGTGAGCGCGGGTTCGTGACCGACCACTCTATACTATTCAAGCGTCACTTTGATCTTATTCAGACCTGCGGCCCTAAACCGATGATGGTGAATGTCGCGAAATATGCACGAAAGCAGCATATTGATTGTGAGGCTTCTTTAGAGAATATGATGGCCTGCGGACTTGGCGCATGCCTTTGCTGTGTGGAAAAAACCACGAATGGCAACCTTTGCGTGTGCAAGGAAGGACCAGTATTTAATATCAAGGACTTACTATGGTAGATCTTAAAGTAAACATCAACGGTTTGTCATTACGCAATCCTGTGATGACGGCCAGTGGTACTTTTGGCTATGGCCTGGAGTATGCAGATCTTGTACCACTCAATAGACTGGGCGGAATAATCGTCAAAGGCACTACACTCACACCGAGAGAAGGCAATGATTATCCGCGAATGGCAGAAACCGCATCGGGAATGCTAAACTGCGTGGGACTGCAAAATAAAGGTGTGGATTATTTCTGTCAGCATATTTATCCTCAAATAAAAGATATTGACACGCGAATGATTGTCAACGTGAGTGGTTCGTCACCTGAAAATTATGCCGAGTGTGCTGCCCGCATTGCCGAACTTCAAAACATACCTGCTATCGAGTTGAACATTTCTTGTCCCAATGTCAAAGACGGCGGCATGGCTTTTGGTGTAAGTTGTAGTGGGGCGGCAAGTGTTGTAAAAGCTGTTCGTAAACGGTATAAGAAAACACTTATCGTAAAGTTATCACCAAATGTGACCAATATCTCAGACATTGCTCGTGCCTGTGAAGATGAAGGAGCAGATGCTCTTTCACTTATAAATACGTTGATGGGAATGGCTATCGATATTGAACGCCGTTGTCCCAAACTCAGCATTCGTACGGGTGGGTTGTCCGGACCGGCTGTGAAACCTGTGGCTGTACGGATGGTCTATGATGTTGCCCATGCGGTTAAGATTCCGGTTATAGGCCTCGGAGGCATCATGACAGCAGAGGACGCGGTGGAGTTTCTCATGGCAGGTGCTACGGCTGTCCAGGTGGGTACTGCTAACTTCATTGATCCAACGGTAACGGTGAAAATTATTGATGGGCTGGCAAACTGGCTTGAACG
Source organism: Prevotella sp. (assembly GCA_050946475.1). Taxonomy (GTDB): domain Bacteria; phylum Bacteroidota; class Bacteroidia; order Bacteroidales; family Bacteroidaceae; genus Prevotella. The sequence continues at coordinate 4,737 of JBMNUW010000023.1, read as the reverse complement.
TCATGGATGCAGTTCTGTACAAGAAATAATAAGAGCAGTAGACGCTTAAATAGATTCACAGTTTCATCGTATCTCTGCTAAAAAAATAAATACTAGAACAATAAGCATTCTAAAGTATTTAACCAACGAAAAACCCGGATTTGCTCCATTAAGAATGGTTTGCAAATCCGGGTCTTTTATTATGATAGATTTATTATAAGTTCAAATTTATCTGATTCGATCCATTGATCTAACAAGTTCCTCGTCGGCTTTAACTCCACGCCTGGCCAGCCATAAAAGAATAAGTGCAACAAGCGGAAGGCAAGCACCAAACTGAAAGTGGAATGCACCTAAAGATGCAAACGTATTCATTGCACCGATGGCATAACAGATGTACCATGCTAAGACAATCAGCATACTTACTACGCAAAGCTTTATTTGTGTCTTACGCTGATGGTAAAGGAAAATTGTCACAAAAGACAAAATCGTATCTACGGCCAGTAAAGCAAAGAGGCCTATATGCCATTCTATTGTCTCGCCGTTATTGATTCCGAGATTATACCACATCGCCATCTTACTCATCCCCTTCGGCTCAAAACTGCCGACAGGTAAAATCAGACAGACAATGAAGGCTATGGTAGCGAGAAAGAGAAAAACAGTCTGTTTACGCTGTAGCATTTCTATTTATTCTTCCGTTTCAGCATTATCCTTCGATGGATCACGCCAGTATACGTTACCCTCAAGGAATTCTTGTGTAGCAAGCAGTGTAGGCTTAGGCAATTTTTCATAGTAACGGCTGATTTCAATCTGCTCGCGATTCTCAAATACCTCTTCCAAAGAATCGTTGTAGGAAGCGAACTCAGCGAGCTTTTTGCTCAAGTCCTGCTTAATCTCTGCAGCAATCTGATTGGCACGTTTGCCTATGATGGCCACGCTTTCGTAGATGTTGCCTGTCTCCTTGCAGAGTTCCATAGTGTTACGGGTCACTGTATTGACCGGTGCATTTGATTTCTTGTAGTCCATTATATGAGTATGTTGTTATAGTTTCCTGTTGATTATTTATGTTGACTCACCGACTTCTCCACCTTTCTTCAGAATTTGCTGGAGATATCAGGTAACCTGTCAGTCTTTGACTTCGGAAAGTATTTTCTTACATTTTTCAATGTATTCTTCAGCATTTTTCCTTTCTTTTGAGTCAGGATATTCGTTGATAAAGCCGTAGCATTCGTCCTCTGCATCTTGATAACGTTCAACACGCTTTGACTCAACGCTTTGTTGAGCAAGTTCATACTTACTCTTCATGATTAATACCGCGAAATCTTCGCGTTTTGAGCTGTATGGATAATCTTTCAAAGCGTTTTGCGCTGTCACGATACAAGCCTCGTAATTATTACCTCCATCATTACCGCAATTGCCGAAGTACGAGCCTAAGTTGTAATAAAGTTGAGCGCTATACAACTCTTTCAGCACAAGTTTGTCTTGCAGGTCAATAAGTTTCTGTTGTGCTTTGGCCTTCATTTTTCCGTCTGGATAGATGTCAAGGTAGTCTTGAAAAGCTGCGATGGCATTCACGGTTTCTGTTTGATCGAGGCGCGGTTCAGGAGCAGACATGTAAAGACTTTGACCGATATAATAAGTAGCTTCCTCAGCGTAAACACCGCGAGGGTAGGACTTTACATATTTCTTGAAAGCTTCTGCTGCAGTACTGTAGTCTCTATTGCAATATTCGGACATAGCCAGCATATAAAGGCTTTCCTGCTCTGCCTTACGACCTTTTTCTTGTATGATAAGTTCTTGAAGCAATGTCGTCGCCCGCGTGTATTTACCGCTGGCGAAACATTCCTTGGCATATTCGTATTTGTATTGTTGGTCTTGTGACTTGTAGACCTGATTGAACTCATGGGCACAACTGCTGAATAGAAGTCCGGCACCCAAGAACAAAAGAATATTCTTGCTCATAAACTTCAATATTGAACTGCAAATTTACACATAATTCTTTTATTGGCAAGCAATGACTTAAGTTTTTTAGCAAAAAATTACGGTTGAAAGGATATTATTTAGTATTTTTGCCAACATGAATTTTAAAATTACATCTAAGTTCTTTCCAACTGGTGATCAGCCGGAAGCTATCCGGCAGTTGGTCGATGGCGTGAATCGAGGAGATCCGGCACAAGTTCTGCTCGGTGTAACCGGCTCTGGAAAGACATTTACCATTGCGAATGTCATTGCTCAAGTAAATAAACCGACCCTTATCATCAGTCACAATAAGACGTTAGCTGCCCAGCTGTACGAGGAGATGAAAAGTTTCTTCCCCGAGAATGCAGTAGACTACTATGTATCGTATTATGACTACTATCAGCCAGAGGCCTATCTGCCATCTACTGATACGTACATAGAGAAAGATCTTGCCATTAACGAAGAGATAGACAAGCTCAGGCTTGCTGCCGTAAGTGATTTACTTTCAGGAAGAAAAGATGTTATCGTTGTTTCTTCTGTTTCATGCATCTACGGCATGGGAGGCCCTGTGGCCATGAAGGAGAGCGTCATTAGCATTCGTAAGGGTATGAAGCTGGACCGCAATGATTTTCTACGTCGTCTCGTGGATGCTCTCTATGTGCGCAACGACATAGACTTACAACGGGGCAACTTCTCAGTGAAAGGTGACACAGTGAATATTGCCATGGCATATAGTGACTATGTGCTGCGTGTGACATGGTGGGACGATGAAATAGACTCTATTGCAGAAGTTGACAGTGTCACGATGCACACCTTGCAGGAATTCGAAGAATATAAAATTTACCCTGCTAACCTCTTTGTTACGGACAAGGAAAAGGTGGATGGAGCCATACGAAACATTCAAGACGATTTGGTGCAACAAATAGACTACTTCCACAATCTAGGTGATGACATAAAAGCGCAGCGCATTAAGGAACGGGTGGAGTATGACATAGAGATGATTAAGGAACTCGGGCATTGCTCTGGCATCGAAAACTACTCACGTTACTTCGACGGACGTGAACCCGGACAACGCCCGTATTGTCTCTTCGACTTTTTCCCGAAAGATTTTCTTTTAGTCATCGACGAAAGCCATGAGACGGTACCACAACTCAATGCCATGTACGGTGGTGACAGGGCACGCAAAAAAAATCTTGTGGAATATGGATTCCGGTTACCGGCTGCCTTCGATAACCGTCCTTTGCGATTCGATGAATTTCACGACCTTATTCACCAGGTTATCTATGTTTCAGCTACTCCTGCAGATTATGAGTTGCAGGAAGCAGACGGAGTAGTAGTGGAACAACTTATTCGTCCCACGGGACTACTCGATCCGGCAATAGAGGTACGACCTTCAGAAAATCAGATAGACGATTTGCTGGAAGAGATAAGGGTAAGAATTGAACGCAACGAACGTGTACTTGTCACCACACTTACCAAACGAATGGCTGAAGAACTAACTGATTATCTGCTGAACCATGACATTCGGGCAAGCTATATTCATAGTGATGTGGCCACTCTTGACCGGATAAAGATAATGAATGGTCTGCGAGCCGGAGAGTTCGACGTTTTGGTGGGCGTCAATCTGTTGCGCGAAGGACTCGACTTACCTGAAGTGTCACTTGTTGCTATTCTTGATGCTGATAAGGAAGGATTCCTTCGCAGCCACAGGTCGCTCACACAGACAGCCGGACGTGCAGCCCGGAATGTTAATGGCAAAGTCATCATGTATGCTGATACCATCACAGAAAGCATGAGGAAAACTATCGACGAAACGGAGCGCCGACGCAACATACAGTTAAAATACAATGAGGAACATCATATCACGCCGAAACAGATAGTCAAAGAGATCCACGAATCTTTGCCTACATCTGGTTCGGAACAGACGCAAGACAACAAGAAAGGCGGCAAAGGGAAAGCCTACGCACAGCCTTACATCGAATCTGCTGCTCCGGCTTTTGCCGCAGAACCTGTCTTGGCAAAAATGTCTGCGAAGGAACTGGAAGAGACCATCGCATATACGAAGCAGCAGATGGAAGAGGCTGCCAGAAACCTTGACTTCATCCAGGCTGCGCAATATCGTGATGAACTTGTGAAATTGCAGGATATGCGCGACCAGCAGAAATAAAACTTGTCAGGTTCAATTTCCCCGAAGAGCGGAGAGGCAAAGTTAAACTTTTTTGACCTCGCCGTTCTCTACGGTGATGATATTCATGTCCTTCGCCTTACCAACAATGACATGTGCCTCTTTTGACGTACAACTGAACTTGTTTTTCAGCATCATTTTAAAAGCATCAATGTTTATGAAGTCCCCCTGGACGTCAGCGAATATCTGGGCAACTTTCGTCTCCAAAGACTTCTTACTAAACTCAATGGTATGCTTATGCGTCATGTTGAGAACAACAATAGCAAATAATACCAGTACAATACTGATTAAGATAATCTGTGTCATGGGTCTTTTCTTTTAGATTGTTTGAATATAGTTCTCTATTACTCGCTTAATACCTACCGTTAGACTTGAGTTTGCCATCACAGTCAATTTATTTTTTCTGAGTATATTTATAGTGTCTCAGATGGTTTTCTATTTTAGATTTGGAATTTCCAATACCAGAAATTATCTACTGCTTACAGAATTTTATTCTTCTGCTACAAATATACATCAAAAAATTAACTTATCAACAAAAATCCAGACTTTTTATTTCTAAACCAACATTTTTTTAGTTTTTAGCTGTCTTTTGCAAATTAATGACGATTATTCTGATG